>NZ_ASAC01000026.1:0-110000 GCF_009834675.1 Cyanobium sp. Copco_Reservoir_LC18 | reverse complement strand
GCCCCCGCGTCCCTCCCCTTCGACAGACACCAGTCGGACAGCAGCGTGGCGGCGTGGGAATGGGTGTGCAGCACGGCGCCGGCTCCGGTGCGCGCCACGATCTCCAGGTGCAGCAGGGTCTCGGCACTGGCCCGGCCCTCACCCGCCACCACCTGAGCGGTGGCGTCCACCTGGATCAATGCCTCCGGGGCGACCGTGCCCTTGTCGACGCCGCTGGGGGCCATCAGCAGGATCAAGGGGTCCCGCGTGAGCACGCAGCTGAAATTGCCGCCGGTGCCGTCACACCAGCCGCGGGCATGGATGGCCGCCATGGTCTGGCTGAGCTCGGCGGCGAGGGCGCTGGTCACGCGGATGGGGAGGCGAGGGGAATGGCTGGCGGATGGAGCGGGTGGTGGGCGCTGAACCCTGGTCAGTTCTGGCAGCGGGGGCACCAGTGGCTGCTGCGCCCTCCCAGCTTCTCGCGCAGGATCACCGCCCCGCAACGCCGGCACGGCGAGCCACTGCGCCGGTACACCCAGGCCTGGCCGCCATAGTTGCCATTGGTGCCCTGCAGGTCCCGGAAATCACTGAAGGTGGTGCCGCCGGCGCCGATGCTGGTCTCCAGCACCTCCACCAGGGCTTGGCGCAGCCGTTCCAGACGGCTCACGCTTAGGCCACCGCTGGGAGTCTGGGGCAGGATCCCGGCGGCGAACAGGGATTCATCGGCATAGATGTTGCCCACCCCCGCCACCAGCGACTGATCCAGCAGGGCATTCTTGATCGGCCGGCGTGAGCCCTTGAGCCGTTGACGCAGGTAGGCCCCGGTGAACTCCGCGCCGAACGGTTCGGGGCCCAGTCTCCGCAGACCGCCCATCACCTCCTCGTCGGCGACCCCAGGGGGAACCCACCACATCTGGCCGAAACTGCGGGTGTCGATGAAGCGCAGTTCCGCACCGCTGTCGCTCCAGATGCGCACCCGGGTGTGGGGGCAGGCGGGACGGTCTTCGGCCAGCCAGAGAAACTGGCCGGTCATGCGCAGGTGCACCCCCCAGCGGCCCGCGGGGCTGCCGTCCGGGGCTTCGAGATCGGCCAGGAGGTACTTGCCGCGGCGGTGCCACCGGCCCACGTGAAGGCCCCGGAGGACCCTGCAGAAATCGGCAGGGTCTCCGGGGCTGGCAATCGCACGGGCTCGAAGGACTTCGACGCGATCAATGACGAGACCGGACGTCTGATGCTCAAGCCCCCGACGTACGGTTTCGACCTCCGGAAGCTCGGGCATGCCCGGGATCGTAGGGCTGGGGCTGGAGGGCCGGACCTGAGACTCAGGCCTTGACCAGTTCGCTCTCGGCGAAGTTGTTGGTGTTGATGCCGCCGTCGGAGCCGCTGTAGCCGTTGTAGTTCACCTTCTCGAAGCGAACCACGACCGGGTAGCGGATGCCGGAGGTGTCAATCGAGGCCACCGTGCCCACTTCGTTGAACCAGTAGGACTCGGGACGCTTGATCCGTACTTTGTCGCCGCGGGAGATGGCCATCGCTGGGCTGGAAGGTCGGGTGGTCTGCGCAGCGACACTACCGGCGATCAGGGGTCCGTGCCCCGTCGATGTCACGGTTCGTTGCCGGCCCCGTGGCAGCATCCCCGCACCCACCGCCGGCCCCGCCGATGGTTCCATCCATGGCCCTGCCCGAGGCCCCCCAGCTGCGTCTGGATCTGCCCGATCCGGAGAGCGACACCCTCAGCACGATGGAGTTCCTGGCCCGGCTGGAGGAGGCCTGGGCGGTCTGCGACCGTTTCGATCTGCAGACCGAAATCTGGCGGGGCCGGATCCTGCGTTCGGTGCGGGACCGGGAACGCCGCGGCGGCGAGGGGCGCGGCACCGGCTTCCTGCAGTGGCTGCGGGAGCGGGAGATCAGCAAGACCCGGGCCTACACCCTGATCCAGCTGGCGGAGTCGGCCGATGGCCTGGTGGGCGAGGGCCTGCTGGAGGAGGCCAGTGTCAACAACTTCTCCAAGCGGGCCTTCCTGGAGACGGCCCAGGCGGACCCGGAGGTCCAGCTGATGATCAGCGAGGCGGCCAACGAGGGGCAGCAGATCACCCGCAAGCAGGTGCGCCGGCTCACCGACGAGTTCACGGCCGCCACCAGCCCCCTGCTGCCGGAGGAGATCCGCCAGCGCACCGCCGACAACCTGCTGCCCCCCCGGGCCGTGGCGCCCCTGGTGCGGGAACTGGCCAAGCTGCCCGAGGATCAGCAGGACGACCTGCGCCGCGTTCTGCGGGATGAACCGGAGCTGGAGCGGGTCAAGGATGTGACCCTCACGGCCCGCTGGCTCAGCAAGGCGGCCGAGGCCGGCCTGGCGGTGCGGGCCTTCCAGCAGGGGAACCTCGATCTGGAGAAGGCCCTGCAGGAGGCCCAGCGCCTCGATGCCCTGGGCCTCCTGGCCGATGCCGTCGGCCAGGCCCAGGCCCTGGAGAGCGCCGTGCTCAAGCTCCACACCAGCTGGCGCCGGTTGGGGGGCCTGCAGGAGCGGCTCTGGGTGGAGAGCGGCAGCAGCACGCCCCATCTGCGGGAGCTGCTCACCGTGCTGCAGAGTCTCAGCGGCACCACGATGCGGGTGTCCCTGGGGGAACTGGCCGGGGGCAAACGGGTGCGCCTGCAACTCGTGGAGGAGTCCCCCGACCAGCTGGAGCCGCCTCCGCTGCAGTGACGGGACTCCCACCACATCTGGTGGGAGCTAGGGTCTGGCGGTACCAGCGGTGGAGTGAGCTTGGGGGCCGATCCCCTCACCGAGAGCCTGCGGCGCCATTTCGGCTGGGAGAGCTTCCGGCCCGGACAGCGCCCGGTTGTGGAGGCCCTGCTGGCCGGCCGAGACTGCCTGGCGGTGCTGCCGACCGGGGCGGGCAAGTCGCTCTGCTTCCAGCTCCCCGCCCTGGTGCGGGACGGCCTGGTGGTGGTGATCTCCCCTTTGGTCGCCCTGATGCAGGACCAGGTGAGCCAGCTGCAGGCCCGCGGCATCCCGGCGGCCTGTCTGCACCGGGGGCTGGATCCGGGACAGCGGCGCCAGCTGCAGCAGCGCCTGGCGGAAAACCGGCTGCGCCTGCTTTACCTGGCCCCGGAGAGGGCCCAGGCGGAGGCCACCCGCCAGCTGCTCGACGAGGCCCTCGAGACCGGCCGGCTGGTGGCCCTGGCGGTGGATGAGGCCCACTGCATCAGCGCCTGGGGCCATGACTTCCGCCCCGACTACCGGCGCCTGGGCCAGCTGCGGGCCCTCTGTCCGGGGGTGCCGCTGGTGGCCCTCAGCGCCACCGCCGCCCCCCAGGTGCGGGCCGACATCATCCGCCTGCTGCAGCTGCGGCGCCCCCTGGTCCAGGTGCGATCAGCGCGCCGCGGTAACCTTGCTTACACCATGCGGCGACGCCCCGCCGATCCCCTGACGGAGGTGGTCGCGGCGATCGGCGAGTCCCGCGGGGCGGTGCTCATCTACGCCCGCACGCGGCGCTCGGTGGAGCAGTGGGCCGCCCGGCTGACGGCGGCGGGTGTGGAGGCGATCGCCTACCACGCCGGCATGGATCCCGAGAGCCGCCAGCTGGCCCTGCGCCATTTCCAGGAGCATCCCACGCCGGTGCTGGTGGCCACCGTCGCCTTCGGCATGGGGGTGGACCGGCCCGACGTGGGGCTGGTGCTGCACCTCGACCTGCCGGCCAGCGCCGAGGGCTACCTGCAGGAATCGGGCCGGGCCGGCCGCGACGGGCTGCCCGCCCGTTGCCTGGTGCTCTTCGATCCGGCCGATCGCACCAGCCTGGGCTGGGCCATGCGCTCCGCCGGCCAGCAGCTGCCCCCCGACCAGCGGCTGCTGGAGCGCCACCGGCTCGAACTGGCCCAGCAGCAGCTGCGGCGCATCGAGGCGGTGGCCGAAGGGGAGGGCTGCCGGGAGCAGGCCCTGCTCCTGGCGGTGGGGGAGATCTCCCCGCCCTGCGGCCGCTGCGACAACTGCCTCTCGGCACCGTCCCGCAGCAACTGGGCTCCGCAGGCGGCCGTGCTGCTCTCCGCCCTGGAGGACCGCAGCGGCCGCGATCTGCGCAGCCTGGCCGAGGACCTGGCCGGCGCCCACGGGGAGCCGGAGCCCTCCTGGGCCTGGCTCGCCCGCCGGCTGGTGCAGGAGGAGCTCATCAGCGAGAGCGATGACGGGGCCCAGCGCCTGTACCTGCGTCCCGTGGGCCGCAGCTACCTGCGGGATCCCTGGCCCCTGCGCTGGTCGGCCTGAACGGCCCCGGTGGGCCTCAGCTGCCGCGGGCCTTGCAGAGGTCGGAGACCAGCTGCTGCTCGAACTCGGCCTGGGGGTCATCCCAGCTCTTCCACTGGCCGGCCTGGCTGGTGGCATTGAGCTTGCGGGCGCTGCAGTTGACGGCCAGGTAGAGGGATTCCCCCTGGGAATTGAGGGTGGGGGCCACCATGCTGCCGCCCATGGGCTGCCAGTTGGCCCAGTCCACCTGCAGGGGCCCGTAGTTGCGCCAGTCGGGCTTGCCGGGGCTCGCCGTGGCGGTGCTGGCGGGCCGGGGGGCGGCGGCCACCGTGGCCGGCTGGGGCCGGGGCGTCGGTGCCGGCGTCGCCCGGGCGACGCTGGGGGCGGGGCGGCTGGCGGCGGGGGTCTGGGCCGGAGCCGCTGCCGGCCGGGTCGCCGTGGCGGCCGGCTGGGGTCGGGCGGCGGGTTTGGGGGCGGGCGCGGGGGCCGGCTTCGCCGCCGCCGCGGGTCGGGCGGCCGGCCGGGGGGCGGGGGTGCTGGCCGGCTTCAGCCGCAGCCGGGTGCCGGATTCCACCAGGTCGGGGTCGCTGATGCGGTTGAGGGCGATCAGCTGCTTCATCGGAACGCCGTAGGCATCGGCGATCTGGGAGAGGCTTTCGCCGCTGCGGACCACGTGCTCGGTGGCCTTGCGGTTGACCCTGGCGACCGGGGCGGCGCTGCGGGGGGAGGAGGGCACCACCAGCTTCTGACCGGCCTCGATGTGGTCCGCCTTGCTGAGGCCGTTGAGCTGCATCAGCCGGCTGACGGTGATGCCGTGCCGCTCGGCGATCTCGGAGAGGGTTTCCCCGGGGGCCACGGTGAGGCTGCCGCCGGACGCCCGGGGTCGTGCCGCACCCCCGGGCAAGGTGAGGGTCCGGCCCGCTTCGACCAGGTCGGGATCGCTGATCCCGTTCATCTTCATCAGGGTGGTCACGCTCACCCGGTGGCGCGCGGCGATGTCGGAGAGGGTCTCACCGGGCTTGACGGTCACCTGGGCAGCCAGAGCCGGCAGCGGCAACACCATGGCTAGAGCCAGGGCGATGAGGGGGCGGCGCATGGGCACTAGGGATAGCTGCTGGCACGTTAAGGTCCGCGTCCAGGCCCGCCCAGCCCCCCTCAGCCCATCAGACGACGGACCAGGCCCAGCCTGCCGGCGTAGGGGGGGAAGCGGATCGGGGGATCGGGTCGCAGCGGCCGGCAGATCACGCTGCGCTGGTGGGAGAAGGTGAGGAAGCCGGCTTCCCCGTGGTAAGCGCCCATGCCGCTGGCGCCGATGCCGCCGAAGGGCAGGGCGGCCATGCCCCCCTGGATCACCGTGTCGTTGACCACCAGGCTGCCCGAACCGCTGCCCGCCAGGGCCCGTTCCCGCTCTGATGCGCCGCCGCCGAACAGATAGAGGGCCAGGGGTTTCGGGTCCCGGCGCACCAGCGTCAGGGCCTCCTCCAGGTCCGCCACCGCCAGCAGGGGCAGGATCGGGGCGAACAGCTCCTCCCGCAGCAGCGGATCGTCGTCGGGATCGTCAACCGCCACCACCGTGGGCTCGATCCTCCGCCCGGCGTCGTCCCAGCGTCCGCCCAGCAGCACCTGGCCCTTCTCCCGCGCCTGGGCCAGCAGCCCCTGGAGCCGCGCGAAGCGCGCCGCCCCGACCAGTTGCCCCAGATCGGGGCTGGCCAGGGGATCCTGGCCGTACAGGGCCCGGCTCTGTTCCCGGAACGCGGCCACCAGGGCCTCCCGCACCCCGGCCGCCACCAGCACATGGTTGGGGGCCAGACAGGTCTGGCCGGCGTTGAGGCAGCGCCCCCAGAGCAGCCGCCGGGCGGTGATGGTCGGATCCGCATCCGCCAGCACGATCGCCGGGTTCCGGCCCCCCAGCTCCAGCGTCACGGGGGTGAGATGGCGGGCGGCGGCCGCCATCACCAGCCGTCCCACCCGCTCCCCGCCGGTGAAGAGGATGTGGTCGAAGCGCTCCCGCTCCAGCAGCCCGGCGGCCACGGCCCCGTCGCCGCCCACCACCTGGACCACCGTGGGCTCGAAGTGGCGGCCGAGCAGGTCCGCCAGCAGGGCCGCCGCGGCGGGGCTCAGTTCGGAGGGCTTGAGCACCGCCGTGTTGCCCGCGGCCAGGGCATGGAGCAGGGGGTGGAGGCAGAGCTCGAAGGGATAGTTCCAGGCGCCGATGATCAGGACGCAGCCCAGGGGTTCGGTGCGCACCGACCCCTGGCCGGGCCAGGCCCACAGGGGCAGGGGGCGACGGCAGGGACGCATCCAGCCGGCCAGGTGGCGGCGGGTGTGGCGCAGCTCCTGGCGCAGGGCCGCCAGCTCGAAGCCCCCCTCCATGGCGGAGCGGCCCAGGTCGCTGGCCAGGGCGTCCAGCATCGCCGGCTCCGCCGACTCCAGCAGGCGGCCCAGGCGCTGCAGCTGCTCCAGCCGCCAGGAAAGGGGCCGGGTGGTGCCCCCCTCCACCAGGGCGCGCATCGTGGCCACCGGCACCGTCAGGGGGGAGGGACTGGCGCCGGGGCTGGCGGGAGCGGCCGGTGGGGACATGGGGTGGGGCCCTTTCCGTCCAGGCTGGCAAATCCTTCCCCGCCGTGGCTCCCGCCGGGGGCGAGGCGCTCAGGGGGCGCCGCAGCCGGCCAGGAACACGGCCCGCCGCAGGTTGTCGAGCCTGGGGGAGGCGGGGCCCTCCAGGGCGTAGAGGAACGCCAGGCCCAGGCTGAGGTCACCCCGGTCGAACGTGCGCTGGATGGAGGCCCACCAGGCGAGCGGATCGCGGCCCAGGCCATCGAGCTCCCGCTGGGCCCGCTCCATTCGCTCGGCCGAGTCGCCCTCCAGCAGGATGATGGCGAAGTCGTCCCTGCGGACGCCCTGGGGCCGCAGCAGCAGCTGCAACTGCTGGCCAGGGCGGATGGGCGCCAGGGGCCAGGGGATCGGCCCCTCGATGGGCTCGCCTGGGAGGGCCTGCCGCTGCCACAGCAGCTCACCGGCCCGTTCGATCCGCACCTCCTCCAGGCGTTCGGTGCTCAGGATCGTGGGGGCTCCGATCGGGACGGCGGCCACGGCCTCCCCCCGGGCATTGAGCGCCAGCCTGGGGGTCAGCACGCAGACCGTGGCGGCCAGCAGACGAGCTCCTGGGGGCAACAGGGCCAGGGCTAGGCCCAGACCGATCGCCAGGCAGGTCCGGCGCACGGCGGGGAGCAACGGGAGGCTGACCAAGGGATTCCAACGACGCTAACGGCCGGCTGCGCTCACCCAGCCACGCTCAGCAGGTTGAGGCCATGCAGCCCTTCAAAGAGCAGGTAGGCCCCGAGCACCAGGGCAAGGACCCCGACCAGCCACTCGGCCTTGTGCTGCAGCCAGTCCTCCAGGCGCATGATCGGCTCGCGGATCGCCCCGCCGCTCACCAGCCAGGCCAGGGGCGGCAGCAGCAGCAGGGAGCTGGCCATCAGGGTGAACAGGCCCGTCACCTCCGCATCAGCGGTGAGACCGGGATCATTGAGCAGCAGCAGGCCGGCCTCCTTGAGGTAGAAGACCAGGTTCTCCGGGGTGAGCAGGGCGCTGGTGGCGCCGATCAGCACCAGGGTGAAGGTGCTGAAGTCGGGCAGCTGGTTCATCAGCCGCAGGGCCATCCCCTCCTCGCCGATGTTGGCCTGGGGCGTGAGCTGGTACAGCCCCAGGCCCACGAGGGCGCCGGCCCCGAGCAGGTCGATCAGCACCTGCTCCCGCTCGCCGTGGCTGAGGCTGATGGCGAAGGTTTCCCCCAGCACCATCAGCAGCACGATAGCCAGGGCGTTGGCGGCCGCCCAGCCCGCCACGTAGGCCATGGCGCGCTTCAGGGGGTCCCGGCCCAGCAGCAGCAGGGTGACCACCGCGATGTGCAGGGGGCTGAAGGCGATGCCGATCCCGAACAGGGACGACTGGGTGATCAGGGCCGGAGACAGGAGCGCGGGAACGCTGAGGCAGACGGGGGACAACAGGGGCGGCAAGCAGACCGTCCGGGCGGCGGAGGACCCGCATTCTCGGGCATGCTCCCGGCCCACCGCGAATGGAATCGAAGCGCCGCATGGGCACCTGCGGGGAGGGGGAGGGGCTGGGGGAGAAAGCCCTTGACGAGACTTGAACTCGTGACCTCTCCCTTACCAAGGGAGTGCTCTACCGCTGAGCTACAAGGGCATGTGGAAGGTGGGCCGGGTTGGATTTGAACCAACGTAGGCAGAGCCAGCGGATTTACAGTCCGCCCCCATTAACCACTCGGGCACCGACCCGAACCACACCCTCAGAACTTACCAGCCGACCTTCCCGCCTCCTCACCCGCCCTTCCCGCCCTCTCCCCTCCCCGATGCGCCTGCTCGTGCTCCATGGCCCCAACCTCAACCTGCTCGGCCAGCGGGAGCCGGGCCTCTACGGCAGCAGCACCCTGGCGGCCATCGATGCCGCCCTGGAGCAGCAGGCATTGGCGCTGGGGGTGGAGCTCACCTGCTTCCAGAGCAACCACGAGGGGGCCCTGGTGGACCGCATCCAGCAGGCCGGAGGGCAGGCCGGCAGCCCGGCCAGCGACGGGATCCTGATCAACGCCGCCGCCTACACCCACACCTCGGTGGCGATCCGTGATGCCCTGCTGGCGGTGGCCCTGCCCTTCGTGGAGGTGCACCTCAGCAACACCCACGCCCGCGAGCCCTTCCGCCATCGTTCCCTGCTGGCGGACCGGGCCCTGGGGGTCATCTGCGGCTTCGGCGCCACCAGCTACCGCCTCGGCCTCGAGGGCCTGGTTGCCCATCTGCGGGCCTCGGCATGAGCGGCGCCTCCCTGCCGGTGGCGGCCGAGGCCCCGGTGGCGGCGGCGGCCCGGGTGCGGTGGCTGGCGGCCCCCAGCAGCGCCGCCTGGCTGGAGCAGGCCCTGGCCCACCCCGAACTGCTGCTGATCGACCATGCCCACTGCGAGCGCAAGGCGGCCGGCGCCGCCCTGCAGCTGATGTTCCGCTACCCCTCCGACGGGGAGCTGGCGGCCGTGCTCAGCCCCCTGGCCCGGGAGGAGCTGGAGCACTTCGAGCGGGTGCAGGCCCTGCTGGAGCGGCGCGGCCTCGGCCTGCGGGCCCTGGCCGCCCCGCCCTACGGCGCTGCCCTGGCCGCCCTGGTGCGCCGCGCCGAGCCGGAGCGCATGCTCGACAGCTTCCTGGTGGCGGGGCTGATCGAGGCCCGCAGCCACGAGCGGATGGCCCTGCTGGCCGCCCACAGCCCCGATCCGGAGCTGAGAGAGCTTTACGCCGATCTGCTGGCCAGCGAGGCGCGCCATTTCGGCCTCTACTGGGTGCTGTGCGAACGGCGCTGGCCCCGGCCGGTGGTGACCGATCGGCTCACTGAGCTGGCCGGCCGCGAGGCGGAGATCCTGGCCAGCCTCCATCCCCAGCCGCGCATGCACAGCTGAGGCGGCTGATCAGGCCGCGGCCAGGATCTCCTCCAGCAGCGGGAAGCGGGACGCGATCGGATCGCCGGTGAAGCTGGCCACCCAGCCGTCGCTGTTGTCGAAGAAGCGCAGGGCGCAGAAGGAGGGCCGCTCGCCGGTGTCGAACCAGTGGCGGGTGCCGGCGGGCACCCCGATCCAGTCCCCCTGCTCGCACACCACCTGGAGGACCTCGCCGGCGATGTGCAGGCAGAAGAGGCCGCGGCCCTCCACGAAGAAGCGCACCTCGTCTTCGGCATGGGTGTGCTCGGAGAGGAATTTCGCCCGCAGGGCCTCCCGGTCCGGATGGTCCGGGCCGAGCCGGATCGCGTCCACGGTGCGATAGCTCCCCTCGGCCTGCACCCGGGCGATTTCCGCGGCGTAGGCGGCGAGGATCGCGGCCTGGTCGGCGTCCGCCGCCAGGGAGGCCGGCGTGGCCCAGCGCTCGAAGCGCACCCCCCGGGCCCCGAGTTCCCGGGCGATCACGTCGGCGTCGCTGCTGCGCAGCAGGGGGGCGGCGTGGCCGTCGCCGGCGGCGGAACGGATCACCAGGTGGGTCATGGGGGCGCTCCCGGGCGGTCTGGGGATCTGCAGCCTAGAAAGGTCTGCAGCGGACCTCCCCCCATCGCCGACCGTGCTGCCAGCGCCGGCCTCACCCTGGTGGGGGTGGGGCCCGGCGATCCCGACCTGCTCACCGTGGCGGCGGTGCGGGCCATCGAAGCCGCCGACACCGTGGCCTATCCGGTGGCCCGCGAAGGGGCCGAGGGGATGGCGGCCGGCGTGGCGGGCCCCTGGATCCGCCCCGGCCAGCGGCGCCTGCCCCTGGTGTTTCCGATGGTGGCGGAGGCGGAGCCACGCCGGCAGGCCTGGCAGGCCGCCGCCGACCGGCTGGCGGCCGAGGTGGCCGGCGGGCGGTCGGTGGTGCTGCTCTGCGAGGGCGACGTGTCGCTGTTCGCCAGCAGCAGCTACGTGCTGCTGGCCCTGCGGCATCGCCATCCCGCCCTGCCGGTGCGGCTGATCCCGGGCATCAGCGCCGTGGCGGCGGCGGCCGCCGCCGGGGCCTGGCCCCTGGCCCTGCAGCAGGAGGGGCTGCTGATCCGGCCCACGCCGGAGACGCCGGCTGAGCTCGAGCAGTTGCTGGCCCAGGCGGCGGCCGCTGGCTGGGTGCTGGCCCTGCTCAAGCTGGGGGGGCGCTGGCCCTGGGTGCGGCCGCTGCTGGCCGAGCGGGGGCTGCTGGCGGAGGCGTTGTTCGCCCAGCGGGTGGGCTGGCCCGACCAGCGGCTCTGCCCGGCGGCCGAGGTGCCCGCCGCCGCCGTCCCCTACTTCTCCCTGCTGCTCGTCCGGCAGGGGTGGCCGGCGGTGCTTCCATGACCGTCCGCGTTCCGCCCTGCCCTTGCCGATGCCTGCCACCGGGATGACAGCCACCGACTGGTTCGCCCTGCTGCACCCGGTGCTGATCATCCTGTTTGTGTACCCGGTGGTGGGCGCCACCATCCGGCTCGGCATCCTGGCCCGGGAGCGTCGCCTCGACATCAATCCCCTGCCGCCGACGGTGGGGGTGGAGCACACCGACCACGGCCGCTGGGTGACCTCGGGGGTGGTGGTGGCCGTGCTGATCGCCATGGCGGCCACCTACGCCCGCGGAGGTGCCACGGGCGACGCCGGGGCCGCGGTGGCGCTGCTGCTGGCCGGGCTGGGGTGCCTGGTGAGCTGTCTGGCCCTGTGGCGGGTGAAGGGCCCCTGGCTGCGGGCCGGATTCGCCCTGGTCTGCTGGCTGGGGCTGCTGACCCTGGGCAGCCAGCCGGCCCTGTGGCACCTGGGCCGCAGTCCCTTCCTCGGAGGGGTGTGGGGCTCCCACTACTGGAGCGGCGTGATGCTCTGCGGCCTGCTGCTGTTCGCCATGGCGGCCGCCCCCGAGACCCTCCGCTCCCCCCGGATGCGGCGCCTGCACGTCTCGGCCGCCTTCCTCACCGCCCTGCTGCTGGCGGTGCAGGCCATCAGCGGCAGCCGGGACCTGCTGGGCATGGCTCTGGGTCATTGATCTCCAGCTCCGCCTCCGCCCGCTGCAGCAGCTCCAAGGCGCCCTCCAGGCTGGGGGCCACCATCAGCTCCCGGCGCAGCCGGGCGGCGCCGGCGAAGCCCTGGCAGGTCCAGCCCAGGTGCTTGCGGGCGATCAGCAGGCCCTGATCGCCGCGGGCGGCCACCAGGGCCTCCAGGTGCTCCCGGGCCAGGGCGATGCGGGCATGGGCGCCAGGCTCGCTCGGCAGGGGCCGGCCGGCGAGGGCCGCGGCGATGTGCCCCACCAGCCAGGGGCGCCCCAGGGTGCCCCGCCCCACCATCACCCCGTCGGCCCCGGTGATCGCCAGGCAGCGCAGGGCGTCTTCCGGGCCGGTGATGTCGCCGTTGGCGATCAGCGGAATCCGCAGGGCCGCCTTCACCCGCGCGATCGCGTCCCAGTCGGCCCGGCCCGAAAAGCCCTGCTCCCGGGTGCGGCCGTGCAGGGTGAGGGCACGGGCACCGGCGTTCTGCAGGGCCAGGGCGAAGCCCACCGGATCGGCACTGGCCCCGCACCAGCCCAGCCGGGTCTTCACCGTCCCCGGCACCCGCACCGCCGCCGCCACCGCCGCCACGATCCGCAGGGCCAGATCGGGCTGGCGCAGCAGGCCGCTGCCGCCCCCCTTGCGGGCGATCTTGCGCACCGGGCAGCCCATGTTGATGTCGATCAGCCAGGCCCCGGCGGCCTCGGCCCGGCGGGCGGCCTCGGCCATCGCCTCGGGCCGGTGGTCGAACAGCTGCACGGCGACGGGGCCGGGATCCTGGTCGAGGGCCGCCATCTTGGCGCCGCCGTGGCCCAGCTCCAGGGCCGTGGCATTCACCATCTCCGTGAACAGCAGGGCGTCGGGGGCCCAGCGGCGCACCAGGCCACGGAAGATGCGGTCGCTCACCCCCGCCAGGGGCGACTGCAGCACCCGGCAGCTGAGCAGCCGGTCGGTGCCGTTGCCGGCCAGGTGGAGGGGGCCGCTGGGGCAGGGATGGGGGGCGGGACTGGGCATGCTGGGGGCACTCTCGGATGCCAGACGCCGCTTTGGACGCCGCCGCCGCTCCCCCCTGGAAGCCCGATGGCGCCCCGGGACCGTTCCCCCTCAGCCGCGCCCTGCTGGAGGCGGTGCTGGACGACCGCACCAGCGATCGCTTCGTCTGCCGGCTGGTCTGGGAGCGGCTGGGCTACCGCCCCGCCGCCGATGGTTCCTGGCAGGCCGGGCCCGACACCCCGCCGGCCTGGGCCGAGGCCTTCCCCGTGGCGCCGCAGCTGATCGCCGAGCGGCCCGCAAACGTGCGGCTCACCCGCTCGATCGCCCCCGAGCACAAGCAACTGCTCAAGCAGCAGCTGGGCTTCGCCGGCTACCGCATCGGCGGCCTCTACCCCCGCCGCACCCGGCGGGCCACGGCGGTGAACTGGCTGCTGGCCGATCTGGCCGCACGGGGCGAACCCCTCCCGGAGGCGGGTCCGTTGCCGGAGCTCCTCGATCCGCCCGAGGACCCGGTGGCCGGCCACCCCGGCGATCCCCCGGTGGGTTGAGGCGTCCGCGGCTCTGTAGGGTCTAGGTAACGCATCCGTCGTAAGGAATAAGTCAGATTGGCGCTCCCAGTCGTCGCCGTGATCGGACGCCCCAACGTGGGCAAGTCCACGCTGGTCAACAGGCTCTGCCGCAGCCGAGAGGCCATCGTTCACGACCAGCCCGGTGTGACCCGGGACCGCACCTACCAGGAGGGCTTCTGGGGTGACCGCACCTTCCGCGTGGTGGACACCGGCGGTCTGGTGTTCGATGACGACAGCGAATTCCTGCCCGAGATCCGGGAGCAGGCCAACCTGGCCCTGGCCGAGGCGTCGGTGGCGGTGGTGATCGTGGACGGCCAGCAGGGGGTCACCGCCGCCGATGAGTCGATCGCCGAGTGGCTGCGGGGCCACAACGTCCCCGTGCTGCTGGGGGTGAACAAATGCGAGTCGCCCGACCAGGGCCTGGCCATGGCGGCCGACTTCTGGGGCCTGGGCCTGGGCGAACCCCACCCCATCTCCGCCATCCACGGCGCCGGCACCGGCGATCTGCTCGACCGGGTGATCAGTTTCCTGCCGGCCACCACCGAGGCCGATGAGGCCGAGCCGATCCAGCTGGCGATCATCGGCCGCCCCAACGTGGGCAAGTCCAGCCTGCTCAATGCCATCTGCGGCGAGAACCGGGCCATCGTCAGCCCGATCCGCGGCACCACCCGCGACACGATCGACACCACGATCGAGCGGGAGGGCCACACCTGGAAACTGCTCGACACCGCCGGCATCCGCCGGCGCCGCAGTGTTGACTACGGCCCGGAGTACTTCGGCATCACCCGCAGCTTCAAGGCGATCGAGCGCAGCGACGTCTGCATCCTGGTGATCGATGCCCTCGACGGCGTCACCGAGCAGGACCAGCGCCTGGCGGGGCGCATCGAGGAGGACGGCCGCGCCTGTGCCGTGGTGGTCAACAAGTGGGACCTGATCGAGAAGGACAGCCACACCATGAGCGCCATGGAGAAGGAGCTGCGCGCCAAGCTCTACTTCCTCGACTGGGCGCCGATGCTGTTCACCTCCGCCCTCACCGGCCAGCGGGTGGAGAGCATCTTCGCCATCGCCGCGGTGGCGGTGGAGCAGCACCGCCGCCGGGTGAGCACCTCGGTGGTGAATGAGGTGCTGCAGGAGGCCCTGCGCTGGCGTTCACCCCCCACCACCCGCGGCGGCCGCCAGGGCCGCCTTTACTACGGCACCCAGGTGGCGACCCGCCCCCCCAGTTTCACCCTGTTCGTCAACGAACCCAGGCTGTTCGGCGACACCTACCGCCGCTACGTCGAGCGCCAGATCCGTGAGGCCCTGGGCTTCGAGGGATCGCCGGTGCGGCTCTTCTGGCGCGGCAAGCAGCAGCGGGACGCCGAGAAGGAGCAGGCCCGCCACCAGAGCAGGGGCGGCTGAGGTCGATGGGGACGGCGATGGCGGGGGCGATCCAGGGGGGCCTGGCCTGAATGGACTGGTTGCGGCAGCTGCCGATCGGTCAGTACGTCGATGACGGCGAGGGCGGCGACAACGGTGGCCGAGGCAGCTGGCTGAAGCGGCTCGATCCGCGGGTCAAGCTGGTCTGGACGGTGGCGTTCCTGGTGACGCCGATCCTGGCCGGACCGCTCTGGCGCGTGGCCCTGGTGGGGCTGCTGCTGCTGATCACCGCCGTCAGCGGCCTGCCCTGGCGTCTCTGGCGGCAGAGCCTGCCCCTGCTGATCGCCCTGGCGCTGCTGGTGGGTCTGCTCAGCGCCCTGCTGCCGGCCGCAGGCAGCCCGCCGGCCAGCCTGCAGCGCCCGCCGGGGGAGCTGCGGCTGGTGCCCGCTCCCCCAGGCGCCCCGCCTGCGTCGCGGGCGGGCCTCTCCTGGGAGCTGGTGCGCTGGGGCCCCGTGATGGCCGGCCCCGTTGAGCTGGGCCCCCTGGTGGTCACCCGCCGCTCCGCCGAACTCGGCATCAACGGCGCCACCCTGCTGTTCACCGTCATCCACAGCGCCAACCTGCTGCTGCTCTCCACACCGCCGGAGGAGCTGGTCTGGGCCATCGCCTGGTGGCTGGGCCCCCTGCGGATTCTGGGCTGGCCCGTGGAGCGCCTGGGCTTCACCCTGCTGCTGTCCCTGCGCTTCCTGCCCCTGGTGCAGGAGGAGCTCCAGAACCTGCTGCGCTCCATCGCCACCCGGGCGGTGAATCTGCGTCGCCTGGGCTGGAAGGCCAGTCTTGGCCTGGTGCTGGCGGTGGGGGAGCGGCTGCTGGCCAACGTGCTGCTTCGCTCCGAGCAGGGGGCTGAGGCCCTGATGGCGCGTGGCGGCCTGTGGCTTCCCCCCGACCGCCTGCACCAGCCGGCCGCCACCCCCTCCGGCGCCAGCCTGGCGGCGGTGCTGGCCCTGGCGGCGCTGCTGGCGCTGCGCTGGAAAGTCGGTGCCCTTTAATGGCCCCAGCCAGCAGGGAGTCGTGAGCACGGAGCGCTATCTGAACCACCCGACCTTCGGGATGCTCTATCGGGTAGCGCCGGTGGCCGAGAGCCGCGATCTGTATGCCACGCTCTACGCCCAGCGGATCTTCTTCCTGGTCACCCTCCAGGAGCGCGGCGCCCATTTCGAGGTGATCCCCCTGATGGACGCCCGCCACTTCGCCGAGCAGAACCTGGCCCGCTGTCGCCGCGAGGGGCCGGAGGCCCAGGCCCGCTGGCGCCAGCTGTTCGACCAGACCTTCATCTGATGGCAGAGGCGTCGCCCGCGGCGGCGGAGGCCTTCGGCTCCACCCTGGCGGGGAGGCTGGCGGCCCTCCATGCGGCGTTGCCCCCCACCACCCGCCTGCTCGCCGTGTCGAAGGGGCACCCGGCGGAACGGGTGCGCCAGGCCGCGGCCCTGGGCCAGCGGAGCTTCGGGGAGAGCCGGCTGCAGGAGGCCATCGCCAAGCAGGAGGCCCTGGCCGACCTGCCCGATCTCGACTGGCATTTCATCGGCCGGCTGCAGGCCAACAAAGCGCGGGCCGTGCTGCGCCGTTTCGGCACCATCCATTCCGTCGACAGCCTGGCCCTGGCCGGGCGGCTGCAGCGCATCGCCGCCGAAGAGGCCCTGGCCCCGGGGATCCTGCTGCAGGTCAAGTTCCGCCCCGACCCGGCCAAGACCGGCTTCGAACCGGACGAGGTGCGGGCCCTGGGGGTCGACCTGGGGCGTCTGGCGCCCCTGCGCTGCCTCGGTCTGATGACCATCGCCCCCCTGGGCCTCACCCCCGGGGAGCGGCTGGAGCTGTTCCGGGAGTGCCGTGCCCTGGCCGATGCCCTGGGGCTGCCGGACTGTTCGATGGGAATGAGCGGCGACTGGCGCGAAGCGGTGGCGGCCGGCAGCACCTGGGTGCGCCTGGGCAGTGTGCTGTTCGGAAGTCGCCCAATCCAGCCATGAAAGGGCGTCGGGATCTTGCCGGCTCGGATGTGGGACGCTATTCAAGGCCAAGCATCCTTCCCGAGGTCGACTCCGTGTCGTTGTTCTCCCGCCTGCGTGCCGTCGTCTCCGGTGACGACTATCTCGATGGCGACTTCGACGACGAACTCGACTACGACCCCGGCGACACCACCACCGCCGCGACCACCTCGACGGCGAGCAGAAACACCGGAGCCCTGGCTCTGAGCACCGATTTCTCCACCGACGATCCCTTCGCCGGCACCAACGTCATCGGCATGCCCGGCATCACCAGCGCCGTGGCTGAGGTGTGCCTGATGGAGCCGCGCAGCTTCGACGAGATGCCCCGGGCGATTCAGGCCCTCCGGGAGCGCAAGACCGTCATCCTCAACCTCACGATGATGGAGCCGGACCAAGCGCAGAGGGCCGTGGATTTCGTCGCCGGCGGCACCTTCGCCATCGACGGTCACCAGGAACGGGTGGGCGAGAGCATCTTCCTGTTCGCCCCCAGCTGCGTCACCGTCACCACCGCCGGCGGTGAGGAAGCCGCCTCCCCCACGGTGGTCTCCGGGCGCACCGGCCCGGTCGACGACCAGCAGGAGGCAGCCCCCAGCCCCGCCTGGGGCCGTTCGGATGCCATGGTCTGACACCTTCGGGGTGGTGGGACTGGGCCGCATGGCCCGGGCCCTGCTGCTGCCGCTTCTCGACGCCGGCCTGCTCGAGCGCTCCGCGGTCAGGGCGGCGGTGGCCAGCGAGGCTTCCGCCCGGCGGCTGAGCGACGACCTCGGGGTTCCGGTGTCCACCGATCCCGCCCCGGCATGGGCCGCGTCGGTGGTGCTGCTGGCGGTGAAGCCCCAGCAGATCGAAGCGGTGGCCCCCGCGGCGGCCGTGGCCCTGGCCGAGGCCCTTGAGGCGACACCCTTCGGCGGCGAACCGTTGCTCATCTCCGTTCTGGCGGGGGTGACCCTGGCGCGGCTGCAGGCCCTGTTCCCGGGATGGGCCTGTGTGCGCGCCGTGCCCAACACCCCGGCCCTGGTGCGCGCCGGACTCACGGGCCTGAGCTGGGGCGAGGGCGTCGCTGAAGCCCGGCGCGAGCAGGTGCGCCGCCTGTTCGCCCAGGTGGGGGAGGTGCTGGAGCTTCCCGAGCCCCAGCTCGACCCCTTTCTGGCCCTGACGTCCTCCGGTCCCGCCTTCCTGGCCCTGGTGGCCGAATCGATGGCCGACGGGGCAGTGGCGGGGGGGCTGCCCCGCCCGCTGGCCATGCACCTGGCCCACCGCACCATGGCGGGCACGGCGGCGTTGCTGCAGGGGCAGGAGCTCCACCCCGGCCAGCTCAAGGACATGGTGACCAGCCCCGCCGGCACCACCGCCGCCGGGCTGCGCCAGCTGGAGCGGGCCGGCCTGCGCTCGGCCCTGATCGAGGCCGTGCTGGCCGCGGCGGAGCGCAGCCGCCAGCTGGGGTGACTCCCACCGGTTCGCCTCGCGTCCCGGCTCCCCTCAGCTGCGGCCGGCCCCGAGGCGCGGCTCGGTGCCGGCCATCAGCCGCTGCAGGTTGCTGCGGTGCCGCCAGAGCACCAGCGCCGTGGTGAGCAGGGCCAGGCTCATGTAGGCCGGCCGCAGCCCGTCGGCGCCGAAGGAGCCCAGCATCAGCAGGGGCAGCGACAGGGCCGCCACCACGCTGGAGAGCGACACGATGCGGCTGAGGGTCAAGGTGGTGAGGAAGATGCCAAAGCAGGCCAGGCCCACGGGCCAGGTGAGGCCCAGCAGCATCCCCAGGCCGGTGGCCACCGCCTTGCCGCCTTTCCAGCCCAGCCAGAGCGGCCAGATGTGGCCGGCCAGGGCCGCCAGGCCCGCCGCCACCACCCACCAGTCGCTCACGGCGCTGAAGCCGAGGGGCTGGAGCACCGCCTTGGCCAGCAGCACGGCGGCCGTGCCCTTGAGCACGTCGAGCAGGAACACCACCAGGGCCGGACCCTTGCCCAGCACCCGCAGCACGTTGGTGGCGCCGGTGGAGCCGGAGCCTTCCTGGCGCAGGTCGACGCCGGCAAGCCAGTGGCCCGCCAGCCAGCCGAAGGGAATGGAGCCCAGCAGGTAGCCCGCCGGCAGCACGAGCAGATCGGGGAGGAAGGCCATGGCAGGAGAGGGCTGGAGGGTCAGTAGAGATCGGCTTCGGCGTCGATCTCCCCGGGGCCGGCGGCGAAGGCCAGCCAGAGGGGGAACTGCAGGATCGGAATCTCGATCACCTGCTCGGCCGCGTCGATCACGATGAAGGGCAGCTCCCCCCGCTCCTCGAGTCGGTCGGCCCGCTCGATCAGGGCATCGGGGCGCTCGAACAGCACGATGCCGCTGGCGGGGCCGAAGTCGTCGCGGCTCAGCCCCAGGCAGTCCTGCAGCCCCCGTCGCCATTCCCCGAGGCGCTCCGGCTGGCTGGCCAGCACCAGGGTCTGGAAGCGCTCGCCGTAGAGCTCCCCCAGGATCGCGATCGCCGCCGCCGCCGCCAGGGCGTTGCGGCTGCGGCTGCCGCCGCTGGGCTGGGCGCCCCGGCCGCCCTGGGAGAGGAACCAGTCCTCCAGCCGGGTGGCGGCGGAGCCCTCCAGGGTCCGGCGCAGTTTCCAGGGATCGGCGTAGAAATCGGGCTGGCCGCCGAACTGCTCCAGCCGCTCCCGGATCAGGTCCGCATCGTCGCTGAACAGGCCCGCGGCGGCCGGGGCCGCGGCGGTCTCCGGGGCGCCACCCGCCTCGGTGCCTGGCGCCGCCTGGTCGAGGGGGGAGGGCTGCACCACCAGCGGCTGCACCACCAGCTCCATCTGCTCGGCGGCGGCGGCCAGATCCTGCAGGGCCCCCACCAGGTAGTCCTGGAAGCCCTTGAGGCGCCGGGCGATCGCATCCGACTGGCCGGCGAAGCTGCCGGCGATCTCCTGGCGGATCTGCTCCCGGCGGCTCTCCAGTTCGCCGATCTCCCCCAGGAGTGCGGCACGCCGGTCCCGCAGTTCCGTCAGGGCCAGCTCCAGGAGCCCATCGGTTCCGCCAGCGGCCGAGGCGGGGGGGCTTGCCGGGGTGGGATCCGGCGGGGTGATGGCGGGGGGGTCGGGTTGGTCGCTCATGGCAGGCGGGGGGGCAAGGCGGCGGGGGGCTCAGGGGAAGGGGCGGGCGGCAGACGCCGCTCCAGCTCCTCCCGCAGGGCCGTGGCGTCGAACAGCATCGGCAGCAGGTGGATGCTCTTCTGCTCCCGGAAATAGAACAGCACCGGCAGGGCCGGCCACCAGACCCGCCAGCCGATCCAGGCGTCGTAGGGGAAGCGCCGGATCACGGTCTCGCCGCGGGACACCAGCAGGCCGTCGGCCGCGAAGCGCAGCCGCAGCAGGGCCGTCTGCAGCAGCAGGAACAACCCCATCAGCCCCATGGCCAGGGCCGGCCAGAGCGCGGCGCTCCACAGGGGCCGCAGGGCAACAGTGGCGACCGCCAGACCCAGCAGTCCGAGCGGCACCCAGGCCTGGGGGCGGAGGACCACCGCGTCCGTGTCGGCGGTGCCGTCGCCGGCTGGAGGGGGGGAGGGGGCGGAGGTCATTGACCGAAGAGCAACTGGGTGAGCAGCACGTCCACCAGGGCGACGCTGACAAGAATCATGACCACCGCGCCGGTGGTGCTGGTCCCCACCTCCTTGGGGCCGCCCCGGGTGGTGAGCCCCCAGCCGCAGGCGATCACAGCGATCATCAGGCCGAACACCACGGCCTTGAGCAGCATCGAGGGCAGGTCGTCGGGTTCCATCCAGACCCGCACCGAGTTCCAGAAGACGCTCGGAGGAATGCTGTACAGGAGCGTGCTGCTCACCTGGCCCGACCAGATCGCCATCCAGAAGAACAGCAGGCACTGCACCGGCGCCATCACCACCATGGCCAGCACCCGCGGCACCACCAGGTACTCCACCGGGTCGGTGCGCAGCATCGTGATGGCGTCGATCTGCTCGGTCACCTTCATGGTGCCCAGCTGGGCGGCGTAGGCGGTGGCCACCTTGCCGGTGAGCAGGGTCGCCGTGAGCAGGGGGGCGATCTCCCGCGAGAGGCCCAGGGCCAGCAGCCCCCCCACGGCGGCGCTGGCCCCCTGTTTGGAGAGCTCGGCCGCCACCTGGATGTTGAACACGGTGCCGGCCGCCAGGGCGGTGATCAGCACGATCAGGAAGCTGCCCGGCCCGGCCTCCAGCAGTTCCTGCACCAGGTCGACCATGCCGATGCGGCCACGGGCAATGGCACTCACCGCCTGACCACCGATCATCAGGCTGGCCCCCAGCCGTTGCAGCCAGCGGGGCGGCTTCATGGCGCGGAGGGCGTCAGGGTCTCCGGCTCGGGGCCCCGCTCCGGCCAGCGCCGCATCACCACCAGGCCCAGCACCACCAGCAGCGCCGGGATCAGGCCCATGCACATCCGGATCGCCAGCAGGGCGCTGTCCGGCTGGAGGATGCCCTGGGCCGCCTGGTAGCCGCTCAGGCTCATCAGGTTGCCGAAGAAGAACAGAGCCAGGCTGATGCAGATCTTCTGGGTGAACACCATCCAGGCGCTGTAGAGCCCGGCGGGCTTCTCCGGATCGGCATCGATGGCGTCCGGCAGCAGCGCCCAGGGGATCAGGTAGGCGGTGGAGGCCCCCAGGCCGACGATCAGGATGGTCACCACCAGGGCGGTGAGACGCACCAGGTTGGTGGTGGAGGCGGTGGGGCCCATGGCGGCATCGAGGGGCACCAGCAGCATCGCCATCACACAGGCGGCGATCCAGAGGGCGGTGCCCCAGTGCAGGGCGGTGAGGCGACCACGCCGACGGGCGACGGCGGTCCAGAGCTGAAGCCCCACCAGGGTGCTGATCTGGAAGGGCAGCAGGATCCAGTTGCTCCAGCCCTCCGGCAGCCGCATCACCACCGGCAGGAAGATCAGCGCCGCCGTCTGCATGATCTGCAGGGCGCACCAGAGGAGCAGATACAGCCCCAGCACCATCTGGAAGCGTCCGTTGCTGCCCACCCGGGCCAGGAGCCGCCGGGTGGTGCCCCGCTGGCTGGTGGGCCGCTGGCAGTTCCGGGCCGCCGGGGCGATGCCCCAGCCGCAGAGCAGGGTGGAGCAGGTGATCAGCACCCCCGAGAAGATCCCCACCTGCAGGTAGCTGTCGGGGTTCTGGTGATCCTTGAGCAGCACACCCCCCAGCACGATCCCCACCAGACCGGCGATGATCGAGCCGGTGAAGCGGGCGCTGTTGAGGCGGGTGCGCAGGTTGACGCTGGTGGTGAGCTCCGCCGCCAGGGCGGAGTAGGGAAGGTTGACGCAGGTGTAGAGGGTGTTGGCCACCATCGAGATGGCCACGAACACGGCGAACCGGACCCAGAGCCCCCCCGGCGGCAGCCACCACATCAGGGCCATGGCGAAGCCGAGCGGAACGGCGCTGCCCAGGATCCAGGGCAGCCGCGGTCCCCAGGAGGAGCGGGTCTTGTCGCTCAGCCAGCCCACGATCGGGTCGTTGATGGCATCCCAGAGCCGGGCTGTCATCAGCACCAGCCCGGCCATCCAGGCCGGCAGCCCCGCCGCCGAGGTGTAGAAGATGAAGAGGTAGAAGCCGATCAGGGAGGCGGCCATGCCGGTGCCGGCGTCCCCCATGCCGTAGGCCAGGAGCACCCGGCGGCGCTCACCGGCGGGGAGATCCGCCGTATCCACCACACCCGACGGCAGGTGCGGCGCTGCCGGTGGCGGGATGGACGGCGTGGGGGTGGTCAAACCTGGAGGGGCTCCGGTGGTGGTAGTCGGGTTGTGGCCGTCCGGTGCAGGTCATAATGCTGCAGCCGGATTCGGGGAACCAGTTCCGAAGAACCGGTCGCCAGTACCCCTGTACTGCTGCGGGCGTAGTTTAGTGGTAAAACCTCAGCCTTCCAAGCTGATGATGCGGGTTCGATTCCCGCCGCCCGCTTGCTCCTCCGCCGGAGCCGCCACCGCCCCCTCCCCAGGCTCCTCGAGCAGCGGGGTCGCCACCAGCAGCATCAGGCTGCGGCTCTCCAGGGGCGCCGTCGGCAGCAGCCAGGGGTCCGGTTTCGCCGGCAGGTCGTGGTCGCCCGGGACGGCCGTGTCGATGACCCGCCGCCAGCCGGCGGCCTGGGCCGGCAGCTGGAACTGCATCGGCTGGTAGTAGGCGTTCATGCCGCACCAGAGCAGGGGGCCGAGGCTGGCGTCATGCAGGCTCCAGGCCAGGCAGTGGGACCAGCTGGCCCAGTCGGGCTTGCCCAGCTCGAGGCCGTGCCACTCCCGCCAGAGGGGCAGGCTGCCGGCGCCCCGGGACGGGCCGGCAGGGGCCGGGGCCAGGGGCAACTCCTGGTTGAGCAGGGGGGCGAGCCGCTGGCGCAGCTGGATCAGGCGCCGCAGGAAGCGACGCAGGGCCATGTCGCCGGCGTCCGGCTGCCAGTGCATCCACCCCAGCGGGTTGTTCTGGCACCAGGTGTTGTTGTTGCCGCCCTGGCTGCGGCGCACCTCATCGCCCATCAGCAGCATCGGCACCCCGGGGGCCAGCAGCAGGGTGGCCAGCAGGTTGCGCAGCTGCCGGTCCCGCAGGCCGTTGACGCCGGCATCGCTGCAGGGGCCCTCGACGCCGTGGTTCCAGCTGTTGTTGTGGTTGTCGCCGTCGCGGTCGTTCTCGCCGTTGGCCAGGTTGTGCTTGCGGTCGAAGCTGACCAGGTCCGCCAGGGTGAAGCCGTCATGGGCGGTGAGGAAGTTGATCGTGCGCCCCACCGGAGAGGGCTGGCCGTTGAACAGATCCGGATTGCCTGACAGGCGCTGACTCAGGTTCCAGGTGGTGCGGTCGTCCCCCTTCCAGAAGCGGCGCACGTCGTCGCGGAAGCGGCCGTTCCAGCTGGCCACCCGCCGGGCGGGGAAGTCAGCCAGCCGGTAGAGGCCGCCGCAGTCCCAGGGTTCACTCACCACCTTCAGATCGCTGAGATCCGGATCCGCCTCCATCTCCTCGAACAGGGGAGGGGCATCGAGGGGGGCCAGACCCTCCCCCCGGGTCAGGGCGATGCCGAGGTCGAAGCGGAAGCCATCGATGCCCAGCTCCGTGCTCCAGCAGCGCAGGGACTCCAGGATCAGGCGCCGCACCAGGGGGCGGTTGGCGGCGATGGTGTTGCCGCAGCCGCTGACGTCGAGGTAGTCGCCCCGGGCGGTCTGGTGGTAGTAGAGGGCGTCGCCGAAGCCCCGCCAGCTCAGGGTGGGCCCCTCCTGGTTGCCCTCGGTGGTGTGGTTGTAGACCACATCCAGGAGCACCTCCAGGCCGGCCTGGTGGCAGGCGGTGACCAGCTGGCGCACCTCGTGGCGGCCCTGCAGCGGGTCGCCGTCGACCAGGTAGGCCGGATGGGGCGCCATCCAGCTCACGGGGCTGTAGCCCCAGTGGTTGAACCGCCCGGCGGGGGCGTCCTGGGGGTCGAAGGCCATCACCGGCAGCAGCTCGATCGCCGTCACCCCCATCGCCTGCAGGTAGGGAAGGGTGTCGATCAGCCCCAGGAGGGTTCCCTGGCGTTCCGGCGCCACCGGGCAGCCCGCCCCGCGGGTGAAGCCGCCCACGTGCAGCTCGTAGATGACGCTCTTCTGCCAGGAATGGCGGGGCCGGGGGGCGGCGTCGAAGTCGAACCGGTCCCGCTCGGTGACCACCCCCTTGAGGCAGGCGGAGGCGTTGGGGACGGCGCCGACGGCGGCGCCCCGCTGGTAGACGTCCCACCCGGTGATCGCCCTGGCGCAGGGATCGAGCAGCACTTTGGAGGGATTGAAGCCATGGCTGCCGGGCTGGATCGGGCCGAACACCCGGTAGCCGTAACAGCAGCCCACCCCGAGGCCTTCCACTTCCACGTGCCAGTGCTCACCGGAGCGGTGGCCGGGGTCGAGTTCGATCACCTCCAGGGGCTCCCTGGCGGAGCCGTCCGCGAAGATCAGCAGCTCGATGCGGGTGGCCAGGGGGGCCACCACCGAGAAATTCACACCCCGGCGGGTGACGGAGGCCCCCAGTGGCCAGGGATGTCCGATCCGGGTCGCCGACAAATCACTGGCCTGGGTTGCGACCAGGCTACGCCGGGCCTCCGGAAGCTGCCGCCGGGGGTTCAATGGGGCCATGAACGCTTCCCCCGCTGCCCTGCTGCCGTCCGAGGAGGGCCGCCCGCCCCTGCCGGTCCGGCCGGGGCTGTGGCTGTTCGCCCCCAGCCGCGAGAGCCAGGGGGGGAGTGCCTGGCTGCTGGAGGCCGCCGGCGCCGACCTGCTGATCGACTGCCCCGCCTACACCCGGGCCAACCTGCGCTTCCTGGCCGGCCGCCCCCGCCGGCGGACAGCGGAGAGCGGCGCCCACGGGGCCTGGATCGTGCTCACCGGCCGCGGCGGCCACGGCCGCTGCCGCCGCCTGCAGCAGGCCCTGGGCTGGCCGGTGCTCGTCCAGGAACAGGAGGCCTACCTCCTGCCCGGTGTGGATCCGCTGCACACCTTCGCCGCCGAGCACCGGCTGGAGCCGGATGTGGGGCTGCTCTGGACGCCGGGGCCCTCCCCCGGTGCCTGCGTGGTGCAGGTCGCCCCGGCGGCGGGGGACGGCCGGGGTGGGCTGTTCTGCGGCCGACTCCTGGTTCCGGTGGCGCCGGCCCGCGTCGCGCCCCTGCGGCAGCGGGGCACCTTCCATTGGGGTCGCCAGCTGCGCAGCATCGAGCGCCTGCGCGGCTGGCTGCCGCCCGGCTCTCCCGGCTGGATCGCCAGCGGCGCCGGACTGGGGGCGCTGAGGGGGGAGAAGCTGGTGGAGCAGGGCGCCGCCCTGCTGGCGGCCCTGGATCTGGAGGCCCTCGCGCTCCAGCCGCCCGGGGGCGGTCTGGAGGTAGGCGCCATTACCACGGAACGCCCCGCTGCGGACTCCACGGACCCCAAACCGCTGTCATGAGTGGACTTCTCCTGTTGCGGCCCTGCCGCAACGCCCATACGATTGGCGCGCTGAACGCACCGGGCGGTCGGGGACTTCCGATTCGCCTCCATCACTCGACGTCCCGAACCCCGCCATCGCCACCTACCCGGAGGCTTCCCCCGAACAATGAACAAAGCTGATCTCGTCAACATCGTGGCTGCCCGCACGGAGCTCACCAAGACCGACGTCTCCCTCGTGGTCGATGCCGCCATCGAAACCATCGTCGATTCGGTGGTCGAGGGCAAGAAGGTGTCCATCCTCGGTTTCGGCTCCTTCGAGCCCCGTGAGCGGTCCGCCCGTCAGGGTCTGAATCCCAAGACTGGCGAGAAGATCAAGATCCCCGCCAAGCGCGTGCCCGCCTTCACCGCCGGCAAGCTCTTCAAGGACAAGGTCCAGGGCTGATCCCCAGCCGCCGCGCTCCGGCCATGGCGGCGGCCGCAGGGGCGTCCGGACCTCCCCTGCGGCTGCCCCTCCATCTCCAGGAACGCCTCGCCTCGGGTCTGGAGCTCCGGCGGCGGGGCTACCGAACCCGTTTTGCCCCCTCCCCCACCGGTCCCCTCCATCGGGGCAACCTGCGCACCGCCCTGCTCGGCTGGCTCGAAGTCCGGCTGAGGGGCGGTGCCTGGCTGCTGCGCATCGATGACCTCGACGGGCCCCGCAACCGGCCGGGTGCCGCGGACGCGATCCTGGCGGACCTGCGCTGGCTGGGACTGCCCTGGGACGGACCCGTGGCCTGCCAGAGCGCCCGGCGCGGCGTCTACGCCACCGTTCTCTCCGCCCTGCGCCAGGCCGGGCGTCTCTACCCCTGCCGCTGCAGCCGGCGGCTGCTGGCCGATGTCTCCGCCCCCCACGGAGCGCTGGCGGTCTATCCGGGGTATTGCCGGAACCGCCCGCCCCACTGGGGCCCCCAGGCCGGGCGGCTGCCCAGCTGGCGACTGCGCCTGGAGCCCGGCGCCCTGCGCTGGCAGGAGCGCTGCGGGCCCGCCGGCGGCCAGGACGGCCCCGCCGCGGTGGGGGACGTGGTGCTGCGCCGGGCCGACGGGGTGGTGGCCTACCACCTGGCCACAGCTGTGGATGAGCTGCTGATGGGCATCAGCGAGGTGGTGCGGGGAGAGGATCTCTGGCCCTCCACCGGCGCCCAGGTGGCCGTGATGGCCGCCCTCGGCGCCGACCCGCCGTCCTATGCCCATGTGCCCCTGTGGCGGGATGGCCAGGGGGAGCGGCTGAGCAAACGGGAGGGGGCCCAGGGGCTGGCCGGCCTGCGCCTGCGCGGCCTGGATGCCCCCGGGGTGATCGGGCACCTGGCCGCCAGCCTTGGCCTGGTGGCGCCGGGCAGCCGGCTCAGTGCCCGGGAGCTGGCGGAGCATCTGACCCTGGACGGCCTGGAGGATTGCCTGCGCCGGGGGAAGGGCGCGAATCCTTAAGGAAGATTCCGGGATCCAGGGGGTCTGGGCCAGGCACAGTGAGGAGATGAGAACAAACCCCTGCGAACCGGCCACGGCTGTGCCGGTTCCTGCCTCCGGATCGAAGGGCCCGACCCTCGGTCAGAGCCGATGTCCCCAGTGCGGTGGCAGCGGTCTGCTGCGCATCGATGATCAGCGTTACCGCACCTGCCTTGACTGCCTCGGTCAGGGCCGCTCCCCGGCCATCGGGGGCGATGGGGTGGTCTTCCGAATGGTCACTTCGAGGTCCGTTTCTTCCGCCAGATGAAGAAGGCGGCGGTGGCCACAACCACGGCCAGGGGTGCCGCCGTGAGCAGCAGCAGGATCACGGCGGTCCAGTCGGTGTACATGGGTGCGTGTGTTGAAGCGGTGCCATCATCCCAGCAGATGCCCCCTCCGTTGATGGCCGACGCTCTGCACTCCAGCGATGGTTCGCGGCCCTGCCGCGGACTCCGGGCGGGTTCCCTGGCCGGCCTCCTGCTGCTCGTCCTGGTGGGGGGAGGGGACACGGCACTGGCGAATGTGCAGTTCGAGAATTGCGTCACCGCCGCCGATGGGTCGATCACCTGCGACACGGTGCCCACCGGCAACACGCTCATGAATGATGTGGATGCCCGCTACGGGCTGCTGCAGAACGCCAGCCCGGGCTGGAGTGAGTTCGAGCCTTACGAGGGCTATGACGACGACTTCGGCGGCAATGAGACATGAACCGCGGGGCCCGGGCCCCGTTGCAACGACATGTGGCGCTCCCTCGCGGCCAGCGGGTCCACTGGAGTAGTTCAGAAGGGTCACTCGCGGGGGTTGTGATGCATTGCTGGGCACCCGGGATCGATCCGGCCCGTCCCCTGGAATGCACCCAGGCGGAGCGCTATGTGCTGCAGCGTCTCTCGAATGGTTCCTACGTCTCCATCCGTCCCGACGACCAGGGCCTCGGACATGTGAGCGAACCGACCTCGGCCTATCTGTTCCATACCCACGAGGCAGCCCAGCGTGCCGCCGGTGAACTCAATCGCCTGGGCGGTGACGACTTTGATGTGGTCAAGGTGGCGTGGCCCATCGCCCTGTGCTGAGCCGGTGCCTCCGGTTGCGGTGAAGGCCGCAGGATCTTGTCTCCCCAAGCCGCCACAGGTTCCCGTTGGTTCGTGGCAACAATCGACACGCCGCCCTCAGCAGAGCGCCATGGGCAGAGCGTCATCGGCTGGTTTTCTCAGCTCGGCTTATCGGCAGATCCTCCAATGACGACAAGCGACGAAAGCTTTATAGTGTGAGCCGAAAGGTCTTTCTGCTTCCGATGCTCACCGGATCTGATCTCCTGGCCAAGGTCAAGGAACTGGGCGATGTCTCGAAATCCGATCTGGTGCGTGGTTGCGGCTACGTCAGCACCAAGAAGGACGGGGCAGAGCGTCTGAATTTCACCGCCTTTTACGAGGCCCTGCTGGAAGCCAAGGGCGTGAGCCTGGGCGAAGGCGGTGGCAAGGGCGCCTCCAAAGGCGGTCGCAAACTCAGCTATGTGGCCACCGTGCAGGGCAATGGCAATCTTCTGGTGGGCAAGGCCTACACCGCCATGCTTGATCTGCAGCCCGGCGATGAATTCGAGATCAAGCTGGGCCGCAAGCAGATCCGCCTGATCCCCGCCGGCTCCACCGACGACGACGACTGACCCGTTCAGCCCGGGCCGGCGGGGGGCGTCCGTCTCCTCTGGCGTTCGCAGGCCACCAGGAACGCCGTCACCCGTTCGCCCCAGTTCACCACCACCAGCAGATGGCGGGGGGATCGGCTGAATCCCTGCTGCGACAGGACGGCGAACCGGTTGAGGTCGTCGTGGCTGACCAGCGGACGCTCCCCCCGAAGGCTCCCCCAGGCGCCCAGGAAGGCCTCCCCGTCGGTGGCACGGCATCGCGCATAGGCCTCGCCCACGTCGACCCCCTGGCGCCTCAGACGCACGAAGGCATCCAGATCAGGACCCAGGTGCGGGATCCAGCGGCCCAGGTCCCCCACCGCCACCACCTGGCTTGCGGCCGGCACAGCCATCCGCAGCATCAGGGCCGGCGTCGCCAGCGACCATGCGGTCGCCTCCAGCAGGCGTTCGGCGGCCTGACGCAGGGCCCCGTGGTGGCTCTCCAGCAGAGCTTCATGGCGGGCGTTCAGATCATCCATGGCCGTTCAGGGATGCACTGGTGCCGCCCCAGGACGCCGGAGTCAGGGAGGCCCGGCGACGGATGGCGGCCAACGGCGGTGCGGTGAAAAAAAGCCGGTGATCGGATTTGAACCGACGACCTACTGATTACGAATCAGTTGCTCTACCCCTGAGCTACACCGGCGTCGGCCAAGAAATTAGCATTCGTCGGAACACCATCCGCTGAGCCGCATTCCATGGGATCCGACCCGAACAGATCCCTGGATCCGGCCCTCCGCCAGCGCCTGCTCACCGAAGCGAGAACCCCCTGGCGGGGGCTCCGGCGGGCCCTGTGGTTCGCCCTGGTGGCCTCGGCCGGGCTGGGCCTGGCCACCATGGCCCTGCGGGCCTCCGCCGGCTCGGAGGTGGCCTCAGGGGATCTCCTCATCCAGGTCGGCGCCGTCGCCCTGTTCGGGGGCCTGCTCTGGTTCGACCGCAACCGCCTCGACGGCTGAGGGTTCGGGAGCTGGCGCCGCTGCTGCCGGTGGCGGCGCCGCCTGGGGGGGCGCCACCGGCTCGGCCAGCCTGAGGGGATCGGGCAGCAGCAGGGGCAGCCCCAGGCAGAGGCGCTGCTGCTCCAGTTCCTCCAGGCCAAGGGGACGGGTGGCCGCCACGGCTTCGGGGCTGCGGCTCAGCAGCCAGAGGGACTGGATCAGCTGCTGCCACTGCCACAGCATCACCAGCAGCACCAGGGCCGCCAGCAGCAGGGCCACCAGGCGCGGGCAGGAGGCGAAGGGGGTGAGGGGTGCGGCCACGGCGGCCTGGCGATCGATCCACCACAGCAGGGGCAGGGCAAGGGCGGCGCCGCCGGCGGTGGCCAGGGCCAGCCCGGGGGCCACCTGCAGCCGGCTGAGCCGCCGCTGCAGTTCCCGGCGACCCCGCAGCGGGGTCTGCAGCAGCAGCAGCGACCAGACGTCGGCGGGGCGGCGCACCAGCAGCACCGCCGGGGCCAGGGCGCCGATGGCCCAGCAGAGCAGCCGCTCCAGACCGGGCAGGGGACCCGGGTCGCTGCCGGCGAGCACCAGCAGCAGCAGCAGCGCCTCGAGCGGCAGGACCCCGAGGGCGATCAGCTGGAGCCAGAGCAGCGGCTCGCTGCGGGGCGTCACGGGATCAGGTGCTGAGGGTCCGGCGCTGGGTGACCAGCTTGAAGGCCTCGACCCGATCCTTGTCCTGCCAGCCGGTGAACCGGTCGCAGCCGATGCCGCACTCGAAGCCGGTGGCCACCTCCTTGACGTCGTCCTTGTTGCGCCGCAGGGAATCGAGGTCGCCTTCGTAGACGAGCTCCTTGCCGCGATGGACCCGGATGCGGCAGTTGCGCTGCAGCTTGCCGCTGGTGACGTAACAGCCGGCCACGGCGCTCTTGCCGATCGTGAACACGGCCCGCACCTCCGCCTCGCCCAGGCTCTCCTCCACCATCTCGGGCTCCAGCAGGCCCTCCATGGCCAGCTGGATGTCCTCGAGCAGCTTGTAGATGACGTCGTAATCGCGCACATCCACGCCGGTGGCGTCGGCGGCGCGCTTGGCGCCGGAGGCCATCGAGGTGTTGAAGCCCACGATCACGGCGCCGGAGGCGGCCGCCAGGTCGACGTCGGTTTCGGTGATCTCGCCCGGTGCCGAGAGCAGCACCCGCACCTGAACCTCCTCCTGGGGCAGCTGCTCGAGGGACCCGAGGATCGCCTCGACGCTGCCCTGCACATCGGCCTTGAGGATCAGGTTGAGCTCCTTGAGCTCGCCTTCGCTGGCCTGGCCCGACATCGAGGCCAGGGACACCCGCCGGGAGGCCATCTGCTGGGCCAGGCGGGTGGCCCGGGCCTCGGTGGCCCGGTCGCCGACCACCGCCCGGGCGCTCTTCTCATCGGCGTAGACCTCGAACTCGTCGCCGGCGGTGGGCACCTCGCTGAAGCCCAGGGCCTCCACGGCGCTTGACGGGCCGGCCTGCTTCACCCGCTTGCCGGTGTCGTCGACCATGGCCCGCACCTTGCCGAGGATCGGGCCGGCCGCCAGCACGTCGCCGGCCTTGAGGGTGCCGTTCTGGATCAGCAGGGTGGCCACCGGGCCCTTGGCCTTGTCGAGGTGGGCCTCGATCACCGTGCCGCGGGCCATCCGGTCGGGGTTGGCCTGCAGGTCCTCCACTTCGGTGACCAGCAGGATCATCTCCAGCAGCTTGTCGATGTTCTCCCCCTTGATGGCGCTCACGGGGACCATGACGGTGTTGCCGCCCCAGTCCTCGGCCACCAGATCAAGGCCGGAGAGCTCCTGCTTGACCCGGTCGGGCTGGGCCCCTTCCTTGTCGATCTTGTTGATCGCCACCACGATCGGCACCTCGGCGGCGCGGGCGTGGCTGATCGCCTCCAGGGTCTGGGGGCGGACGCCGTCGTCGGCGGCCACCACCAGCACCGCCACGTCGGTGACCTTGGTGCCGCGGGCCCGCATGGCGGTGAACGCCTCGTGGCCCGGGGTGTCGAGGAAGGTGATCTTGCGGTGCTCGTCGCCGTGGGGCACGTCGACCTGGTAGGCGCCGATGTGCTGGGTGATGCCGCCGGCTTCCCCGGCGGCCACCCGGGTCTTGCGGATGGCGTCGAGCAGGCTCGTCTTGCCGTGGTCGACGTGGCCCATCACGGTCACCACGGGCGGGCGCCGGATCAGGTGGGCCCTGTCGCTCTCCTCGATCATCTCCACGGTCTTCTTGGCCGCGGCCTCGACGTCGTCCTCGAGGACGGGCACGCCGAACTCCTCGGCCACCGTCTCGATCGTGTGCAGATCGAGGGTCTGGGTGACGGTGGCGCTGATCCCCTTGAAGAAGAGGGACTTGATGATCTCGGAGCTCTCCACCCCGAGGCGGTCGGCCAGCTCCTGCACCGTGAGGTTGCCCTCCGGCACGATCAGCATCTCGGGCCGCTGGGCCTTGGCCTCGCGGGAGGCCCGCAGCTCCATGGCGCGGCGCCGCTGCCGCTGGCGGGTGGTCTCCTTCTTGCGCTTGCGCACCGCCACGGTGGGCTTGGCGGCGGTGCCGGGAGCGGAGCGGGGCTTGGCCGGCCGCGCCAGGCTGGCCTGGAGCACCATGGCCTCCTGCTCGCCGGCGTAGCCGCCGGTCTCGGCGGTGAGGGCATCATCGTTCTCGCCGATGATGTGCACCTTCTGGCGCTGCTTCTGGGGCGTGCGGCTGCGCAGGGCCTCGAGCTTGGCGCTGTCGTCCCAGTCGGGGCGCCGGGCGCCGGGGGCGCGGGCACCGGCCGGGGTGGGGGGGCGGAAGCCGGGGCGGCGGGGCGCGGCCGGCGGGGTGGCGGTGGGGCGCGTCACGCCCTCGGTCTCACCACCGGCCTCGGTGCCGCCTTCGCTGCGGTCGGGACGGCGCGGCGGCGGTGCGGTGGGGCGACCGGTGGGCTTCTGGAGCTGCATCAGCTCGCCGGGGGCCATCGGCTTGCGCATCCCCGCGGGGATGCCCGGACGGCCGGGGGCCGCCGGACGGCCCGCCGACGAGGTGCCGGGGCCGGCCGAGTCGCGGCGGATCGGCTTGCCGACCAGTTCGAGAGGGGTGGGGCCGGGCCGCCCCGGGGCCGAGCCGGCCCTGGAGCCGGCGCTGCCGGGACGGATCGGTGCGGGAGCTCCGGGGCGCTGGGGTCGGGCCGAGGGAGGGGCGGGCCGGCTGCTGGTGGGGCCGCTCGGGCCGGGCTGGGGACGGCCGACGAGCTGGGGCCGGGTGGCGGGCGGCCGGGTGGGCGTGCCGGCCTGGGCGGGCCGTGCCGGGGCCGGGGCACCGGGACGCTGGGGCGAACCGACCCGGACCGGGGGCTGGGAGGCACGGTTCACCGGGGCCGGACCGGTGGGCTTCGGTGCCGCCAGGGGTTTGGTCGGCGGGGCCGCGGCGGCCGGCCGGGCAGGGGCCGCAGGCGCAGGACGGGCCGGGGCGCCGGGGGCGGCCGGCTTCGCCGTGGGGGCGGCGACCGGTGCCGCTGCGGCTGGTTTGCCCACGATCGTGGGCGGCCGGCCGGCCGGTTTGCCGGCTTCGACAGGTCGCGGACGCGCCGGCACCGGGGCCGGGGCACCGGCGGGCCTGGGCCGTGCCGCCGGGGGCTCGGGCCGGGCCGGAGTCGGGGCCGAGGCCGCCGCCACGGGGCGGGGCGCGGGGGGACGGCTGGCGGGGGGAGCCGGCGGAGCGGCGGCGGCCGGAGCGACCGGCGCCGCGCCGCTGCGGGGGCTGCTCACCGGAGCCGGAGCGGCCTTCTTGACCGCCAGGATCGCCTTGGCGGGGGGTGCCGGCGCCGCCGGCTCGGGCCGGGTGGGCGATTCGGGGCGTGCGGGGGTCGGGCTGGCGACGGTCACACCGATCAGCGAACGGATCCGGGAGGCCTCGTCATCACTGATGGAGCTGCTGTGGCTCTTGGCCGCAATGGAGAGCTTCTCGGCGGCATCGAGCACGTCCTTGTTGTCCAGGCCCAGGTCCTTTGACAGCTCGTAGATTCTCACTTTGCCGCTGCTGGTCATTCAGAAAGGTCTCCGTACGGTGGAGCCGAAAGGGCCCCGGGGCCGCACGCTCGTGGCGACCATGGTTCATCTTGCCTCAGAGGTCGCGGGGGCGATCGCTCGAGACGGGCCTCGAGGCTGGCGAGGATGGTGTCGCTGACGGCGCAGCGCAGGCCGCGCTGGAGGCGGCGGCGGCGGCGGGCTTCCTCCAGGCAGCTCGGTTGCGGGCACAGATAGGCCGATCGGCCCATGCCCCGGTCCAGGCTCACCGTCCCGTCGGCCTGGCGCACCACACGCCAGAGCAGGGTGCGGTCGCACAGGCGACGGCAGGAGACGCAGCGCCGCAGCACCGGCCGCCCGGCGGGCGACGTCACCGGACGTCCTCACCAGGGGCCGCTTCAAGGGCCTCCTCGGGCGGGGGCTCGAGCTGATCGTCGGCTTCGACCGGAGCGAACTCCCCGCCGTCCTCCTCGCCCTCACCCTCCCCATCCATCTCCTCGTCCTCCGGCAGGGGGTAGAGCTCCCGCAGACGGGCGTCCTCCTCGGCGCGGGTGGCCTGTTCGGCCTGCAGCCGGGCCTCGGCCTCGGCCTGCAGGGCCTCCTCCTCCTGTCGCTGGGCGATCAGGGCCGCCACCGTCTGGTCCTCGCTGACCTGGTCGTACTCCTGGGCATTCTTGATGTCGATCTTCCAGCCGGTGAGCCTGGCGGCCAGGCGCACGTTCTGACCCTCCCGGCCGATGGCCAGGCTGAGCTGGTCGGGGGGGACGAGCACGTGGGCGTGGTGTCCCTCGGGGTCCACCAGGCGGACCATCTCCACCCGCGCCGGGCTGAGGGAGTTGGCCAGGTACTGGGCCGGATCCGGCGACCAGCGGATCACGTCGATCTTCTCGCCGCGCAGTTCATTCACCACCTGCTGGATGCGGGAGCCGCGGGCGCCGATGCAGGCCCCCACCGGATCCACTTCCCGCTCCACGCTGTCGACCGCCACCTTGGTGCGGGGGCCGACGGCGCGGGAGGGGGGATTGGCTTCCCTGGCCACGGCGACGATCCGCACCGAGCCCTCCTGGATCTCGGGCACCTCGTTCTCGAACAGATAGACCACCAGGCCCGCATTGGCCCGGGAGACGAACAGCTGGGGGCCGCGCCTGGGCACCTCGCTCACCTCCTTGAGGAACACCTTGAAGGTGGCATTGGCCCGGTAGTTGTCGTTGGGCAGCTGGTCGCGGCGGGGCAGTTCCGCCTCCACCTCGGGCCGGCCCAGGCCGCTGCTGACGGCCATGATCACGCTCTGGCGCTCGAACCGGATGACCCGGGCGGTGAGCACCGGATCCTCCAGGTCGGCGAATTCCTCCTGGATCATGCGCCGCTGCTGGTCCCGCAGCTTCTGGGCCAGCACCTGCTTGGTGGTGGCGGCGGCCATGCGGCCGAAGTCATCCTTCTCCGGGGTCACATCCAGCACCACCGTGTCGCCGATCTGGGCGTCCTCCGCCACCTGGCGCACCTCCTCGATGGCGATCTGGTGGTCGTCGCTCTCCACCTCCTCGACGATGATCTTGCTGGCCAGCACCCGGTAGCCCTCCTCTTCCAGATCGAGTGCCACGTCGAAGTTGCTGAAGTAGTCCTCTTCGAAGGGGTCCTCGCTGATGCCCAGGTAGAGGGTGCGGCGGTAACGCTCGTAACCCTTCAGCAGCGCCTCCCGCAGGGCCGCCTCCACCACCTGGGGAGCCAGCTTCTTCTCGTCGCTGATGTCCTCGATCAGGTTGTTGAGACCGGGGAGCAGAACCAGGGCCATGGACTCGGGGGCGTGGGGGCAGGTAGGAAACGGGGGGTGAACCGGAGCGGTTCAGGAATCGGGAGGCGCCTGGGTGAGCCGCACCCGCAGCACGTCGTCGCGGGGAATGCGCAGGATGCGGCCGCGCTCGTTGAGCTGGACCACCTCGGCATCGCGGCCGAGCAGGAGGCCCATGCGCCGCACTTCCGCACCGTCGGCGTCCCGCCGGAGCACCTCCACCGGAAAGCCCCGGAAGCTGACGAAATCCCGGTCGGAGTGGAGATCCTCCCCGATGCCGGGGCTGCTCACCTCCAGCACGTAGGCCATCGTCAGCAGCCCGGAGGCCTCGATGGCCTCGCCGAGGGGACCGCTCACGGCGGCACACTCATCGAGATTGACATCGGTGCCATCGGCCCGCTGCACCCGCACGACGACCGTCAGGGGGATGCGGTGGGCCAGCACCTCGACGGACTGCACCTCAAGGTGCGCCGCAGCGACCACCGGCCGCGCCAGCGTCTCCAGGTCGTCGGTGAGGGGATGGGGCAAGGAAGGGCGGCGTGGGGAGAGGACTCCCGCTGGCGGGACGGCCCGCCGCGCGCTGCAGTGTTCACTGCCCCCAACCGCCCGGCTTCCACCCGTCAGGGGAAAGGCCATGCGGAACAAGGGTGAGCCCCGGCGGGCACCCCATCACCCTAGAGGATTGGCCTCCGGCGGTCTGGGCATCTCCAGCATCGGGGCTTCCGCGTAGTAATCGTTGGCAGTGACCTCACCCCGCAGGCTGAGGTCCTGATTGAGGCACTGGCCGCACTGCTCCGGTGTGCGCAGGTACTGACACACCCGGGCCCAGAGCTTGGCGCGGCTGCCCGGTGCCCCCTGGCTGAAGTGGACCAGGTCGTTGCCTCCGGCCATCCCCTGGATCTCCACCTTGCAGAGGGTGCAGCGCTGCCGCGTGCCGGGGGGGATCGGGGCCATGGCCTCGGGGAGGACTGGGGGCAAAGTTAAGCCGATTCAGGTCGAGCGGTCCCGCTCCAGGCCGGCCGGAGCCGTCTCCGATGCGAATTCTTCAACTCAGCGATCCCCATCTGCTCGCCGATCCCGATGGTCGCTGCCACGGCCGGCCGGCGCTGGCCCTGCTTCGCCACGGGCTCCACGCGGCCCTGGGCCAGCTCCGCAGCGCCGGGGAGACCCCCGATCTGGTGCTGATCAGCGGCGATCTCTGCGATGACGAGAGCTGGGGCGGTTACGCCCGCCTCGGGGACCTGCTGCAGGAGATCCCGCTGCCGGTGGCCCTGCTGGCGGGCAACCACGACCATCCGACCCTGCTGCGGGCCGCCCTGGGGCGCCGCGCCCTGGTCGCCCCGGCCCTGATCCGCTGCGGCACCGGCCAGCTGCTGCTGCTCGACAGCCACCGCAGCGGTGACACCGCCGGTGAACTGGGCCCGACCCAGCTGGCCTGGGCGCGGCGCCAGCTGGCCGCCGCATCGACCGACGGCGAGCTGCCCCTGGTGGTGGCGGTGCACCATCCGCCGCTGCCGATCGGCGATGCCGCCATGGACGCGATCCGGCTGCGGGACGGCGAGGCCCTGCTGGATCTGCTGGGGCCGCTGGCCGCCCTGCGGGGGCTGGTCTGCGGCCACATCCACCAGCACTGGCAGGCGGGGCTCCCGGGAAGGCCGGCGGTGCCCCTGTTGGGCTGTCCCTCCACCCTGCGCAGCTTCGGGCCGGTGCAGCCCTGCCCCCTGGGCCGGCCGGCCGACCCCGGCGGGCGCTGGCTGGCGCTGGGGGAGGACGGCGTGCTGCGGCAGCGGTTGCTGCGCTGGGAACCTGTCGACGGTCCTAGCCTCCCCTGATGCAACGCCCCTTCCCCCTGTCTTCCCTGATCCGGCGGCTGCGGGGCCTGATGGCGGTGGCCCTGCTGCTGGCGTTCGCCGCCCTTCCCCTGCCGGCGGCGGCGCTCGAGGAGGCCCCCCCGGCCCTGACGCCCCACAGCTTCGTGGCCGACGCCGCCCGGCGGGTGGGGCCGGCGGTGGTGCGGATCGACACCGAGCGCAACGTGGCCCGGCCCCCGTTCGATCCCGCCCTGCTGGATCCCCTGCTGCGGGATCTGTTCGGCGATCCCTCGGGCAGCACGCGCGAGCGCGGCCAGGGCTCGGGGGTGGTGATCGACAGCCGCCGCGCCCTGGTGCTCACCAATGCCCATGTGGTGGAGAGCGTGGACCGGGTCACCGTCACCCTGGCCGATGGCCGCCAGCTGGACGGCACCGTGGTGGGCACCGACCCGGTGACCGACCTGGCGGTGGTGCACGTCAGCGGCAAAGCCCCCCTCAGCGCCGCCCCCCTGGGGGATTCCGAAGCCCTGGAGGTGGGCGACTGGGCCATCGCCCTGGGCAGCCCCTACGGCCTCGAGCGCACGGTCACCCTGGGGATCGTCAGCAGCCTGCATCGCGACATCAACAGCCTCGGCTTCGCCGACAAGCGACTCGACCTGATCCAGACGGACGCGGCCATCAACCCGGGCAACTCCGGCGGCCCCCTGATCAACGCCGCCGGTGAGGTGATCGGCATCAACACCCTGGTGCGCTCCGGGCCCGGCGCCGGGCTGGGCTTCGCCATCCCCATCAACCTGGCCCGGAAGGTGGCCGACCAGCTCGGGGACGGCGGCACGGTGGTCCACCCCTACCTGGGCCTCCAGCTGGTGCCGCTCACGGCCCGCATGGCCCGCGACAACAACAAAGATCCGGATGCCCTGCTGCAGCTCCCCGAGCGGGACGGCGCCCTGGTGCAGCGGGTGCTGCCGGAAAGTCCGGCCGAGGCGGCCGGGCTGCACCGCGGCGATCTGGTGGTGGCCATCGCCGACCAGCCGGTGAACACCCCCTCGGCCCTGCTCCAGCAGGTGGAACGGGCCGAAGTGGGCCAGCCCCTGCCGCTGAAGGTGGTGCGGGGCCAGCGGGAGCTGCAGCTCTCGATCCGGCCGGCGGCCCTGCCCCAGGCGGGGTAGGTAGGGCCAGGGGGGCCAGGACGGTCCCCCTTGCTACGGTCTGCGCCATTTCCGGCAGACCCCCCATGTCCGATCTTCAGGACCGCATGAAGGAGGCCGTGGCCACGGCGGCGGTGGACCAGATCCGTGACGGCATGGTGGTGGGACTGGGCTCGGGCTCCACGGCGGCGCTGATGATCCGGGCCCTCGGCCGCAAGCTCCAGCAGGGTGAGCTCAGCGGCATCGTCGGGGTCACCACCTCCTTCCAGGGGGAGGTGCTGGCCGCCGAGCTGGGCATTCCCCTGCAGACGCTGAACGCCGTGCAGCGCATCGATCTGGCCATCGACGGCGCCGATGAGGTGGACCCCGGCTTCCAGCTGATCAAGGGGGGCGGGGCCTGCCACGTGCAGGAGAAACTGGTGGCCCGCCGGGCCGACCGCTTCGTGGTGGTGGTGGATGCCACCAAGCTGGTGGAACGCCTCAACCTGGGCTTCCTGCTGCCGGTGGAGGTGCTGCCCGGGGCCTGGCGTCAGGTGCGCGATGAACTCACGGCCATGGGCAGCCGCGTCGAGCTCCGCATGGCCGTCCGCAAGGCCGGTCCGGTCGTCACCGACCAGGGCAATCTGGTGCTGGATGTGGCCTTCGACGGGGGCATCGGCGACCCGGCCGCCCTGGAGGCGACGATCAACAACATCCCCGGGGTGCTGGAGAACGGCCTCTTCGTGAACCTGGCCGACCAGGTGCTGGTGGGTGAGGTGGTGAACGGCGAGGCCGGGGTCCGCGACCTGGCGAGGCGCTGAGCCCCGCATCGGGGCCACCCGCCGCCTGGCCTCCAGAATGGACCGATCCTCTGCGGGCTGGGGGAACGGTGCCCCACGGCGACCTCAGCAAGCTGCTGCTACAGCTGCTGGCGCAGACGGCCGAGGCGTTCATCGTCGAGCCCACGAGTGAACTGGACGCCACCATCGATCGCACCCTGGCGTCCATCGGCGGCCTGTTCGACGTGGATCGGGCCTATGTGTTCTCCCTGACCCGCCATCCGGGTTTCGCCAGCAACACCCACGAGTGGTGCGCGCCGGGGGTGGAACCGCAGATCCAGCAGCTCCAGCACGTGTCGGAGGTGTCCATCGCCTGGTTGATGGGGGAAATGCGGGCCGGGCGGGCCATCAATCTCGAGTCGCTGCTCGATCTCCCCGCCGGGGCCGATGCCGAGCGGGCCCATCTCAGCGCCCAGGGCATCCAGTCCCTGCTGGTTCTCCCCCTGGTGCGGCGGGGCCAGCTGGAGGGGTTCGCGGGCTTCGACCACATCCGCGGCTGCCGCCGCTGGAGCGAGCAGGAGGTGGCGGTGCTCTCGATCGTGGTGAGCGGCTTCGCCCAGGGATTCGAACGGCGGCTGATGGACCAGCGACTGCGTCAGCTGGCCTACGAGGATCCGCTCACCCGCCTGCCCAATCGCTCCCTGCTGAGCCAGCGTCTCGGCGAGGAGCTGGAGCGGGCCAGGAGCGACGGCACCCACCTGGCCGTGGGCTACCTCGACCTCGACAACTTCAAGCCCATCAATGACAGCCACGGCCATGCCGTGGGCGACCAGCTGCTGGTGGCCGTGGCGGAGCGCCTCTGCCGCTGTCTGCGACCGGGCGACACGGTGGGCCGGCTGGGGGGGGACGAATTCGTGGTGATCCTGCCCGGCCTCGGCAGCCTGGCCGAGCTGGAGTCGCTGGGTGAGCGGCTGCTCAGCGCCGTGGCCGAGCCCACCCACCTGGGCGAGACCCTCTGCGTGGCCTTGAGCACCAGCATCGGCTTCCGGCTGGTGCCCCCCGACGATGCCGATCCGGATACCCTGCTGCGCCAGGCTGACCAGGCCATGTACGCCGCCAAGCGAGCTGGCCCGGGGCGGATGCACCACTTCGACGTGGAGCTGGAACGGCGCCAGTCGCTGCAGCGCTCCCGGCTGGAGAGGGTGCGCCAGGCCATCGACGCGCAGCAGCTGCGCCTGTTCGTGCAGCCGGTGATCGACCTGGCCACCGGGCAGCTCCGCTTCGCCGAGGCCCTGGTGCGCTGGCAGCACCCCCAGCAGGGGCTGCTGTCGCCGGAGGCCTGGCTGGGCTGGATCGAGGATCAACCGGAGATCAGCCGCCTCGGTGACTGGGTGCTGGAGCAGGCCCTGTGTCATTGCTCGGCCTGGATGCGGGCAGGTCGGTCGGTCGCTGTGAGCGTGAACATGTCGGCCCGGGAGCTGCGCGATCCAGGCTTCGCGGAGCGGATCCGCGCGGCCCTGGCCCTCCATCCCGAACTGCCCGCCTCGGCCCTGAGGCTGGAGGTGCTGGAAACCGCCGCCCTGGAGGATCTGGAGCAGGTGGCCCGGAACATCGCCCGCTGCCGCGACCTGGGGGTGAGCTTTGCCCTCGACGACTTCGGCACCGGCTACTCCTCGCTCACCTCCCTGCGGAGGCTGCCGATCGCCACGATCAAGATCGACCGCTCGTTCGTGGCCAGGATGCTGGTGGATCCGGCCGACCGGGCCATCGTCAAGGCCGTGGTGGAGCTGGCCCACGCCTTCGGCCGCACCTGCGTGGCCGAAGGCGTCGAGACGGCGGAGCACCTGCAGGTGCTGCGGGCGATGGGCTGTGAACTGGCCCAGGGATTCGCCATCGCCCGGCCGATGCCGGCGGAGGACCTGCCCGGCTGGTCCCTCCCGCCCGCCGCAGGCGGATGAGCGCCGCCGCGCTCAGCTGTCGGGGGTCCCGAGCCGCTGGCGCACCGATTCCGCGTGGCTGTGCAGTCCCTCGCTCTCGGCCAGGGTGACCACGGCCGGCCCGGTGGCCTCCAGGGCCGCCCGGTTGAAGTGGATCAGGCTGGTGTGGCGCAGGAAGGTCTCGACGCTGAGGGCGCCGGCGAAGCGGGCGGTGCCGGAGGTGGGCAGGGTGTGGTTGGGGCCGGCCAGGTAGTCGCCCACCGCCTCGGGCGACCAGGGGCCGAGGAAGATGGCGCCGGCATGGACGATCCGATCCGCCAGGGAGTCGGGATCCTCCACCAGCAGCTCGAGGTGCTCCGGGGCGAACCGGTCGCTGAGGGCCGCCGCCTCGGCCAGGTCGTCGCAGACGACGATCAGCCCCCAGTCGTTGAGGGCCTGCAGGGTGATGGCGGCCCGCGGGTGCCGCTCCAGCTGGGCTTCGATGGCGGCCGGCACGGCGGCGGCCAGCGCCTCGCTGGTGGTGATCAGGATCGCCGCCGCCAGGGGGTCGTGCTCCGCCTGGGCCATCAGGTCGGCGGCCACCTGGGCGGGCCGGGCGGTGTGGTCGGCGATCACCAGCACCTCGCTGGGGCCGGCCAGGGAGTCGATGCCCACCGTTCCGTACACGGCCTTCTTGGCCAGGGTCACGTAGAGGTTGCCGGGGCCGCTGATCACATCGACGGCCGGGACCGTTTCGGTGCCGTAGGCCAGGGCCGCGATCGCCTGGGCGCCGCCCACCCGGTAGACCTCCTCCACCCCGGCCCGGTGGGCGGCGGCCAGCACGGTGGCGTTCGGCTCGCCGCCGGGGCCGGGCGGGGTGACCATCACCAGCCGCTCCACGCCCGCCACCCGGGCGGGAATCGCATTCATCAGCACCGTGCTCGGGTAGGAGGCCCGGCCGCCGGGAACGTAGATCCCCGCCCGCTGCACCGGACGCCAGCGGCGCCCCAGCCGCTCGCCATGGGGGCCCGTCATGGCCAGATCCGCCGGCATCTGGCGGCGGTGGAACGCCAGGATCCGGTCGTGGGCCAGGTCCAGGGCCCGGCGCAGGGGCTCGGGGCAGTCGTGCCAGGCCTGGGCCAGCCGCTCGGGGGGCACCCGCAGGGGATCGGGCCGCAGGCCGTCGAAGCGCTCACTGAAGTCGAGCAGGGCCGCGTCGCCGCGCTGGCGCACCTCGGCCAGGATCGCCGCGACCCGCGCCTCCTCCTCGCGCAGGCGGCCGCCCTCGGTGCGGGCGGCGATCGCTTCGAGCCGTTCGCCGGCCCGCTCGCCGTCCCGCAGGCAGGTGATCCGCAGCGCCGGCCGTTCGCCGCCGGCGTCAAGGCTGGCGGCAGGGGCGGGGGTGCTGCCGGCAGGGCTGCTGCCGGTTGGGGTGGAAGCGACCACGGGGCGGTGCCGGAGGCGGAGGGCTGCCTTGAAACTAGGGCCTGGAACCGGCCAGGGCCCACGGGGTAGGATCCGCGTTTGCCGAGTCAGCGCCCCTACGCCTGTGGCCAATAACAAGTCTTCGAAGAAGCGCATCGAGATCGCCGAACGCAATCGCCTGCGCAACCGCACCTACAAGTCCGCCCTGCGCACCCTGATGAAGCGCTGCCTCACCGCCTGCAGCGCCTATGGCCAGCAGCCCGGCGAGGAGGCCAGGGCTGCCGTCCAGGCCAGCATGAACGCCGCCTTCAGCAAGATCGACAAGGCCGTCAAGGTGGGCGTGGTGCACCGCAACACCGGCGCCAACCAGAAGTCGCGCCTGAGCGTGGCGGTGAAGCAGGTGCTCGAGCCCACCGCCGCCGGCAGCACCGGCGCCTGACGCCCCCCATGGCCGTGAGCCCCGAGGCCGCCCCACCCCTGGTCGACAGCCACTGCCACATCGTGTTCCGCAATTTCGAGGCGGATCTCGATGCCGTGGCCGACCGCTGGCGTGAGGCCGGGGTGAAGGCCCTGGTCCATGCCTGCGTGGAGCCGGCGGAGATTCCGGCGATCCGGGCCCTGGCCGATCGCTTCCCCGAGCTGCGCTATGCCGTCGGGGTCCATCCCCTCGACACCCAGCACTGGCACGGCGACACCGCCGCCACGCTTGAAGCGGCGGCCCGTGCAGACGACCGGGTGGTGGCGATCGGCGAGCTGGGCCTCGACCTGTTCAAGGCGACCAACCTCGAGGAGCAGCTGGCGGCCCTGGGGCCCCAGCTGGATCTGGCGGTGACCCTGGATCTGCCGGTGATCATCCACTGCCGGGACGCGGCCGAACCGATGCTCGACGAGCTGCGCCGGCGCGAGCGTGAGGGCCGCTGCCCCCGTGGCGTCATGCACTGCTGGGGGGGCACCCCCGAGGAGATGGCCGGCTTCCTTGAGCTCGGCCTGTTCATCAGCTTCAGCGGCACGGTCACCTTCCCCAGGGCCGAGCCCATCCACGCCTGCGCCCGGCTGGTGCCGGCCGACCGCTACCTCGTCGAGACCGACTGCCCCTTCCTGGCGCCGGTGCCCCGCCGCGGCAAGCGCAACGAGCCGGCCTACGTGGCTTCGGTGGCGGCCCGGGTGGCGGAACTCCGTGGTGAGACGCTCGAGGAGGTGGCGACGACGACCACCGCCAACGCGGCCCGTCTTTTCAGGCTGCCCCTCCAGGTTGTATGATGTCTTATTGGCCTGGAAGCGGAAGCGCTCCTTTTGTCTACGACGGCATCAATTGAGTCGGCAAACCCGCAGCGAGCCCTGTAAGCGCCCCCGCCGGATCGTTCGTCCCTGCTTCAGGGGCGGTCGGTTCGGCTGAGCGCCTGTTGGCATGGCCCGTCCCCCCGGGCAGCCCAGGCAGGTCACGCCGCGATCCCCTTCCTTACCCCGTCCAGGTCCGCCCCACCCCCTCGTTCCTGCAGGTTCACCGCATGAGCAGCGCGATCCAGGTCGCCAAGACCGTCACTTACCTTCCCGATCTCGTGGAGGTACAGCGGGCGAGCTTCAAATGGTTCCTGGAGAAGGGCCTGATCGAGGAGCTGGACAGCTTCTCCCCGATCACCGACTACACCGGCAAGCTGGAGCTGCACTTCATCGGCGACCAGTATCGCCTGAAACGCCCGCGCCACGACGTCGAAGAGGCCAAGCGTCGCGATGCGACCTTCGCCTCCCAGATGTACGTCACCTGCCGCCTGGTCAACAAGGAGACCGGCGAGATCAAGGAGCAGGAGGTCTTCATCGGGGAACTGCCCCTGATGACCGAGCGCGGCACCTTCATCATCAACGGTGCCGAGCGGGTGATCGTCAACCAGATCGTCCGCAGCCCCGGCGTCTACTTCAAGGACGAGCAGGACAAGAACGGCCGCAAGACCTTCAACGCCAGCCTGATCCCCAACCGGGGCGCCTGGCTCAAGTTCGAGACCGACAAGAACGACCTGCTGCACGTGCGCGTCGACAAGACCCGCAAGATCAACGCCCACGTGCTGATGCGGGCCATCGGCCTGTCCGACAACGACGTGCTCGACAAGCTGCGGCACCCGGAGTACTACCAGAAGTCGATCGAGGCCTCCAACGAGGAGGGCATCTCCTCGGAAGACCAGGCCCTGCTGGAGCTCTACAAGAAGCTGCGCCCCGGTGAGCCCCCCTCGGTGAGCGGCGGCCAGCAGCTGCTGCACAGCCGCTTCTTCGATCCCAAGCGCTACGACCTGGGCCGGGTGGGCCGCTACAAGATCAACAAGAAGCTGCGTCTCACCATCCCCGATGCGGTGCGTACCCTCACCGCCGAGGACGTCCTCTCCACGATCGACTACCTGATCAACCTGGAGCTCGACGTGGGCGGCGCCTGCCTCGACGACATCGACCACCTGGGCAACCGCCGGGTGCGCTCGGTGGGTGAGCTGCTGCAGAACCAGGTGCGGGTGGGCCTCAACCGCCTGGAGCGGATCATCAAGGAACGGATGACCGTCGGCGAGACCGAATCGCTCACCCCCGCCCAGCTGGTGAACCCCAAGCCCCTGGTGGCGGCGGTCAAGGAGTTCTTCGGCTCCAGCCAGCTGAGCCAGTTCATGGACCAGACCAACCCCCTGGCCGAGCTGACCCACAAGCGCCGCATCAGCGCCCTCGGCCCCGGCGGTCTCACCCGGGAGCGGGCCGGCTTCGCCGTGCGCGACATCCACCCCTCCCACTACGGCCGCATCTGCCCGATCGAGACCCCGGAAGGCCCCAACGCCGGCCTGATCGGTTCGCTCGCCACCCACGCCCGGGTGAACGAATACGGCTTCATCGAAACCCCCTTCTGGCGCGTGGAGAACGGCATCGTTCTCAAGCAGGGCGATCCCCTTTACCTCTCCGCCGACCTCGAGGACGAGTGCCGGGTGGCCCCGGGTGACGTGCCCACCGACGCCACCGGCCGGATCACCGTCGATCTGGTGCCGGTGCGCTACCGCCAGGACTTCGAGAAGGTTCCCCCGGAGCAGGTGGACTACGTCCAGCTGTCACCGGTGCAGGTGATCTCGGTGGCCACCTCCCTGATCCCCTTCCTCGAGCACGACGACGCCAACCGGGCCCTGATGGGCTCCAACATGCAGCGCCAGGCCGTGCCCCTGCTGCGCCCCGAGCGGCCCCTGGTGGGCACCGGCCTGGAAACCCAGGTGGCCCGCGACTCCGGCATGGTGCCCATCACCAAGGTGAACGGCACCGTCTCCTTCGTCGATGCCACCGCCATCGTCATCCGTGACGAGCAGGGCCGCGACCACACCCACTTCCTGCAGAAGTACCAGCGCTCCAACCAGGACACCTGCCTCAACCAGCGGCCGATCGTCCGCCAGGGCGATCCGGTGATCGCCGGCCAGGTGCTGGCCAACGGCTCCGCCTGCGAAGGCGGCGAGATCGCCCTCGGCCAGAACGTGCTGATCGCCTACATGCCCTGGGAGGGCTACAACTACGAGGACGCCATCCTGGTGAGCGACCGCCTCGTCCAGGACGACCTCTACACCTCGGTGCACATCGAGAAGTACGAGATCGAAGCCCGCCAGACCAAGCTCGGACCCGAGGAGATCACCCGGGAGATCCCGAACGTGGCCGAGGAGAGCCTGGGCCACCTCGACGAGATGGGCATCATCCGCATCGGCGCCTATGTCGAATCCGGCGACATCCTGGTGGGCAAGGTGACCCCCAAGGGCGAGTCGGATCAGCCGCCCGAGGAGAAGCTGCTGCGCGCCATCTTCGGTGAGAAGGCCCGCGACGTGCGCGACAACTCCCTGCGGGTGCCCAGCACCGAACGGGGCCGGGTGGTGGATGTGCGCATCTACACCCGCGAGCAGGGCGACGAACTGCCGCCGGGCGCGAACATGGTGGTGCGGGTCTACGTGGCCCAGCGCCGCAAGATCCAGGTGGGCGACAAGATGGCCGGCCGCCACGGCAACAAGGGCATCATCAGCCGCATCCTTCCCCGGGAGGACATGCCCTACCTGCCCGACGGCCCCCCCATCGACATCGTGCTCACCCCCCTGGGGGTGCCGAGCCGCATGAACGTGGGCCAGGTGTTCGAGTGCCTGATGGGCTGGGCCTCCTCCCACCTCGACTGCCGCGTCAAGGTGGTGCCCTTCGATGAGATGTACGGCCCCGAGAAGTCGAAGCAGACGGTGCAGGCCTACCTCGAGGAAGCCGCCAAGCTGCCCGGCAAGGACTGGGTCTACAACCCCGCCAACCCCGGCAAGATCCAGCTGATCGACGGCCGCAGCGGCGAACCCTTCGACCAGCCGGTGACCGTGGGCTACGCCCACATCCTCAAGCTGGTGCACCTGGTGGACGACAAGATCCACGCCCGCTCCACCGGTCCCTACTCCCTGGTCACCCAGCAGCCCCTGGGCGGCAAGGCCCAGCAGGGCGGCCAGCGACTCGGGGAGATGGAGGTGTGGGCCCTGGAGGCCTACGGCGCCGCCTACACCCTGCAGGAGCTGCTCACCGTCAAGTCCGACGACATGCAGGGGCGCAACGAGGCCCTCAACGCCATCGTCAAGGGCAAGCCCATCCCCCGGCCGGGCACGCCGGAGTCGTTCAAGGTGCTGATGCGGGAGCTGCAGTCCCTCGGCCTCGACATCGCCGTCTACACCGACGCCGGCGAGGAGGTCGACCTGATGCAGGACGTCAACCCGCGCCGCAGCACCCCCAGCCGTCCCACCTACGAATCCCTCGGTGTCGCGGATTACGACGATGACTGATCGCTTGATTCACCGGCTCTGATTTCTCCGTCTCTCTCGATCACCCTGCGTCCCCGCCATGTCCAACAGCAACCTCCGCACCGAAAACCACTTCGACTACGTGAAGATCACGCTCGCTTCCCCCGAGCGGATCATGCAGTGGGGGCAGCGGACGCTGCCCAACGGACAGGTGGTGGGTGAGGTCACCAAGCCGGAAACGATCAACTACCGCACCCTCAAGCCCGAGATGGACGGGCTCTTCTGCGAGAAGATCTTCGGCCCCTCCAAGGACTGGGAATGCCATTGCGGCAAGTACAAGCGGGTGCGGCACCGCGGCATCGTCTGTGAGCGCTGCGGTGTGGAAGTCACCGAGAGCCGGGTGCGGCGCCACCGCATGGGCTTCATCAAGCTGGCGGCGCCGGTGAGCCACGTCTGGTACCTCAAGGGGATCCCCAGCTACGTGGCGATCCTGCTCGACATGCCCCTGCGGGACGTGGAGCAGATCGTCTACTTCAACTGCTACGTGGTGCTCGACAAGGGCGACCACAAGGACCTCACCTACAAGCAGCTGCTCACCGAAGACGAGTGGCTGGAGATCGAGGACCAGATCTTCGCCGAGGATTCCGAGATCGAGAACGAGCCCATGGTGGGCATCGGCGCCGAGGCCCTCAAGCAGCTGCTGGAGGACCTGGATCTGGAGAAGGAGGCCGAGCAGCTCCGCGAGGACATCAACAACTCCAAGGGCCAGAAGCGGGCCAAGCTGATCAAGCGCCTGCGGGTGATCGACAACTTCATCGCCACCAACGCCCGTCCCGAGTGGATGGTGCTGGATGTGATCCCGGTGATCCCCCCCGACCTGCGCCCCATGGTGCAGCTCGACGGCGGCCGTTTCGCCACCAGCGATCTCAACGACCTCTACCGGCGGGTGATCAACCGCAACAACCGCCTGGCGCGCCTCCAGGAGATCCTCGCCCCCGAGATCATCGTCCGCAACGAGAAGCGGATGCTGCAGGAGGCCGTTGATGCCCTGATCGACAACGGCCGCCGCGGCCGCACCGTGGTGGGGGCCAACAACCGGGCCCTCAAGTCGCTCAGCGACATCATCGAGGGCAAGCAGGGCCGCTTCCGCCAGAACCTGCTCGGCAAACGGGTGGATTACTCCGGCCGTTCCGTGATCGTGGTGGGCCCCAAGCTGAAGATGCACCAGTGCGGCCTGCCCAAGGAGATGGCGATCGAGCTGTTCCAGCCCTTCGTGATCCATCGCCTGATCCGCCAGAACATCGTCAACAACATCAAGGCGGCCAAGAAGCTGATCCAGCGGGCCGACGACGAGGTGATGCAGGTGCTGCAGGAGGTGATCGAAGGGCACCCGATCCTGCTCAACCGGGCCCCCACCCTGCACCGCCTCGGCATCCAGGCCTTCGAGCCCAAGCTGGTGGATGGCCGCGCCATCCAGCTCCATCCCCTGGTCTGCCCGGCCTTCAACGCCGACTTCGACGGTGACCAGATGGCCGTGCACGTGCCCCTGGCGATCGAGGCCCAGACCGAGGCCCGCATGCTGATGCTGGCGAGCAACAACGTGCTCTCCCCCGCCACCGGCGAGCCGATCATCACCCCGTCCCAGGACATGGTGCTCGGTGCCTACTACCTCACCGCCGTCGACCGGGACAAGGCGCAGCCCGCCTTCGGCGACCGTTCCCGCACCTTCGCCGACCTCGAGGACGTGATCGCCGCCTTCGAGGAGAAGCACCTCAGCCTGCACGACTGGGTCTGGGTGCGCTTCAACGGCGAGGTGGAAAGCGACGACGAGGACAGCGAGCCCGTCGCCACCGACACCCTCTCCGACGGCACCCGCGTCGAGCAGTGGAAGTTCCGCCGCGACCGCTTCGACGAAGACGGCGCCCTGATCAGCCGCTACCTGCTGACCACCGTGGGCCGGGTCGTCATCAACCACACGATCATCGACGCCGTGGCCGCGTCCTGAGTTCCACCGGCCGGGCCGAGCCCCCGCCCTGTGTCTTCCGACTGTCCTCCCGCCTTCTCCATCGCGCGCCGCCATGACCGCCACCCCAGCCAAGAAGATCAGCAAGAAGAGCGCCAAGGCCGCCGCCGACCTGGCGGCCGCCAACGCCGCCGCAGCAGCTGCGGCCTCGGCCCTGAGCAAGCAGGCGCCGCCGTTCCGCAACCGGATCATCGACAAGAAGGCGCTGCGGAACCTGGTGTCCTGGGCCTACAAGCACCACGGCACCGCCGCCACCGCGGCCATGGCCGACGAGCTGAAGGACCTGGGCTTCCACTACGCCACCCAGGCGGCGGTGTCGATCTCGGTCGACGACCTGCGCATCCCCGGCGACAAGGCCGTCCTGCTGGAGGAGGCCGAGGAGCAGATCACGGCCACCGAGGAGCGCTACCGGCTCGGTGAGATCACCGAGGTGGAGCGCCACACCAAGGTGATCGACACCTGGACCGAGACCAACGAGCGGCTGGTGGCGGCCGTGCGCCGCAACTTCAACGACAACGATCCACTCAACTCGGTGTGGATGATGGCCAACTCCGGCGCCCGGGGGAACATGTCCCAGGTGCGCCAGCTGGTGGGCATGCGCGGCCTGATGGCCAACCCCCAGGGGGAGATCATCGACCTGCCGATCCGCACCAACTTCCGTGAGGGCCTCACGGTCACCGAGTACGTGATCTCCTCCTACGGCGCCCGCAAGGGCCTGGTGGACACCGCCCTGCGCACCGCCGACTCCGGCTACCTCACCCGCCGTCTGGTGGACGTGGCCCAGGACGTGATCGTGCGGGAGGAGGACTGCGGCACCCACCGCTTCATCCCCATCAACGCCGATGAGCGGGGCCGCTTCGGCACCAAGCTGGTGGGCCGTCTGGCGGCCCAGCCCGTCGTCGACAGCGACGGCGTCGTCATCGTCGACCGCAACGGTGAGATCGACCCGGCGATCTCGGCCGCCATCGAGAAGGCGGCGATCGCCACCGTGATGGTGCGCTCGCCCCTCACCTGCGAGGCCTCCCGTTCGGTCTGCCGCAAGTGCTATGGCTGGGCCCTGGCCCACAACGAACTGGTCGACCTGGGCGAGGCCGTCGGCATCATCGCCGCCCAGTCGATCGGGGAGCCTGGCACCCAGCTCACCATGCGCACCTTCCACACCGGCGGTGTGTCCACGGCCGAGACCGGCGTGGTGCGCTCCCTGGTGGACGGGGTGGTGGAATTCGGGCCCAAGGCCCGGGTGCGCGACCACCGCACCCCCCATGGCGTCGAGGCCAAGCTGGCCGAAACCGATTTCACCCTCACCCTCAAGCCCTCGGGCAAGGGCAAGGTGCAGAAGATCGACATCACCAACGGCTCGATCCTGTTTGTGGCCGATGGCGATCCCGTCGCCCACGACATCATCCTGGCCCAGATCTCCTCGGGCTCGGCGGTCAAGAAGAGCGTCGAGAAGGCCACCAAGGATGTCATCTGCGACCTGGCCGGCCAGGTGCGTTTCGAGGACGTGATCCAGCCCCGGGAGGTCACCGACCGCCAGGGCAACATCACCCACAAGGCCCAGCGTCTCGGGCGCCTGTGGGTGTTCAGCGGCGACGTCTACAACCTGCCCCCCAACGCCCTGCCGGTGGTGGAAACCGACAAGCCGGTGACCACCGGCGACGTGCTGGCCGAGAGCCGTCTGCAGAGCGAATACGGCGGCGCCGTGCGGCTGCGGGAGTCCACCGGCGATTCCCGCGAGGTGCAGATCGTCACCGCCAGCCTCACCCTCAAGGACTGCAAGCTGGTGGGTGAATCCAGCCACACCGGCGAGAGCTGGCACCTGGAGGGCAAGGACAACACCCGCTATCTGGTCAAGACCCAGCCCGGCACCAAGATCGGCGCCGGTGAGGTGATCGCCGAACTCACCGACGACCGCTTCCGCACCCAGACCGGCGGCATGGTGAAGTTCGCCCCCGGCCTCTCGATCAAGAAGGCCCGCTCCGCCAAGCACGGCTTCGAGGTGAGCAAGGGCGGCACCCTGCTGTGGATCCCCCAGGAAACCCACGAGATCAACAAGGACATCTCCCTGCTGATGATCGAGGACGGCCAGTGGATCGAGGCCGGCACCGAGGTGGTGAAGGACATCTTCAGCCAGACCGCGGGCATCGTCACCGTCACCCAGAAGAACGACATCCTGCGGGAGATCATCGTGCGCTCCGGTGAGCTGCACCTGGTCTCCGACGCCAAGGTGCTGGCCCGCTACGGCGAGGACGGCAAGATGGTCAACCCCGGCGAGGAGATCGCCCCCGGCCTCAAGGCCGAGGCGATGAAGTTCGTCGAGAAGGTCGACACCCCCGAGGGCGGCGCCCTGCTGCTGCGGCCCGTCGAGGAGTACGCCATCCCCGATGCCGCCCACCTGCCCGAGCTGTCCACGATCAAGCAGACCGGCGGTCCGTCCCTCGGCCTGAAGGCCACCCAGCGCCTCACCTTCAAGGACGGTGAGCTGATCAAGTCGGTGGAAGGGGTGGAACTGCTGCGCACCCAGCTGATCCTGGAAACCTTCGACACCACCCCCCAGATGACGGTGGATGTGGAGGCGGTGGCCGACAAGCGGGCCAAGACCATCGAGCGCCTGCAGCTGGTGATCCTGGAAACCCTGCTGGTCCGCCGCGACACCCTCTCCGACGCCAGCCACGGCTCCACCCACACCGAGCTGCAGGTGGAGGACGGCATGACCGTCAAGCGGGGCGACGTGGTCGCCACCACCCAGATCCTCTGCAAGGAGGACGGGGTGGTCCAGCTGCCCGATCCCGTCCCCGGCGAACCGATCCGCCGCCTGATCGTCGAGCGGGCCGATGACACCCGCAGCCTGGATCTCGGCGCGGCCGTCCCGACGGTGTCGGTGGGCGACCGCATCGTCGACGGTGATGTGCTCGCCGACGGGGTGATCTCCCCCTGCTGCGGCCAGGTGGAGGCCATCGACGGCAAGACCCTGACCATCCGCCTCGGCCGGCCCTACATGGTGTCGCCCGATTCGGTGCTCCACGTCCGTGACGGGGAACTGGTCCAGCGCGGTGACGGCCTGGCCCTGCTGGTGTTCGAACGCCAGAAGACCGGCGACATCGTCCAGGGTCTGCCCCGGATCGAGGAACTGCTCGAGGCCCGCCGCCCGCGGGAATCGGCCGTGCTCTGCCGCAAGAGCGGCACCGTGCAGATCAAGCAGGGCGAGGACGACGATTCGATCACCGTGTCGGTGATCGAGACCGACGACGTCATCACCGAGTACCCGATCCTGCTGGGCCGCAATGTGATGGTCTCCGATGGCCAGCAGGTGAGCGCCGGCGAGATGCTCACCGACGGGCCCATCAACCCCCACGAGCTGCTCGACTGCTTCTTCGAGGACCTGCGCAGCCGCAAGCCCACCATGGAGGCGGCCCAGGAGGCGATCTCCAAGCTGCAGTTCCGCATGGTGACGGAGGTGCAGAACGTCTACAAATCGCAGGGGGTCTCGATCAGCGACAAGCACATCGAGGTGATCGTGCGCCAGATGACCAGCAAGGTCCGCATCGAGGATGCCGGCGATACCACGCTGCTCCCCGGTGAGCTGATCGAGCTACGTCAGGTGGAGCAGGTGAACTCCGCCATGGGCGTCACCGGCGGCGCTCCTGCCGAGTTCACCCCCGTGCTGCTGGGCATCACCAAGGCCTCGCTGAACACCGACTCGTTCATCTCGGCGGCCTCCTTCCAGGAGACCACCCGGGTGCTGACCGAAGCGGCCATCGAGGGCAAGAGCGACTGGCTGCGGGGCCTCAAGGAGAACGTGATCATCGGCCGCCTGATCCCCGCCGGCACCGGTTTCGGGGGCTTCGAGGAGGAGCTGCGCGCCGAGGCCGGACCCCACCCCGACATCCTCGAGGAGGAGGCCGCCGGCTACCGCCGCAACCAGAACCTGCGTCCCGATTACACCGTCGAGATGCCGGCCCCGGCGGCCACCGCCGCCGTGCTGGATGATCCCTCCGAGGAGGATCTGGAGGCCACCCGCAGCCGCCACGGCATCGAGGCGGCCGCCAGCGGCTTCGCCGCCTTCGCCCGCCCCACCGCGGAGGAGGGACTGGAGGAGGAGCTGATCGCCGATCCGGCGGCCCTCGAGGGCCTGCAGGAGGAGGGGCTGCTCAGCGATGACTGATCCCGCCGTCGCCACCCCCGTGCCGGTGCGGCGGCTGCCGCGCTTCGGCTTCCACACCCACACGGAGCGCCTCAACGGCCGGGTGGCCATGCTCGGCTTCATCGCCCTGCTGGCGGTGGAGTGGAAGCTGGGCCACGGCCTGCTGATCTGGCCCTGATGGCCGGGCCTGCCCCCCTGCTCGGGATGGGCCAGGCGGCCCTGGAGGCCTGGGCCGGTGACCAGGGCCAGCCGGCCTTCCGGGGCCGGCAGCTGCACGACTGGATCTACAGCCGCGGGGCCCGCAGCCTCGACGCGATCACGGTGCTGCCCAAGGCCTGGCGCGAGGGGCTGGCGACGGCCGGCACCGGCATCGGCCGCTCGGCTGTGCTGCACCGCAGCGACGCCCGGGACGGCACCACCAAGCTGCTGCTGGCCACCGCCGATGGCCTCAGCCTCGAGACCGTCGGCATCCCCAGCGGCGACCGGCTCACGGTCTGCGTCAGCAGCCAGGTGGGCTGCCCCATGGCCTGCCGCTTCTGCGCCACCGGCAAGGGGGGTCTGCAGCGCTCCCTGGCGGTGCACGAGATCGTCGACCAGGTGCTCAGCATCCGCGAGGCCATGGACCGCCGGCCCAGCCATGTGGTGTTCATGGGCATGGGCGAACCGCTGCTGAACACCGACGCGGTGCTGGAGGCCATCGCCTGCCTCTGCACCGACCTGGGCATGGCCCAGCGCCAGATCACCGTCAGCACGGTGGGGGTGCCCCGCACCCTGCCCACCCTGGCGGAGCGGGCCCTCGAGCGGCTCGGCCGGGCCCAGTTCACCCTGGCCGTGAGCCTCCATGCCCCCGACCAGCGCCTGCGGGAGGAGCTGATCCCCACCGCCCACGCCTATCCCCTCGAAGCCCTGCTGGACGACTGCCGCCACTACGTGGCCATCACCGGCCGGCGGGTGAGCTTCGAATACATCCTTCTGGGGGGCGTCAACGACCCCCCCCGCCAGGCGGATGCCCTGGCCCGTCTGCTGCGGGGCTTCCAGAGCCACGTCAACCTGATCGCCTACAACCCGATCGCCGAGGAGGACTTCCGCCGCCCTGCCCCGGAGGCGGTGGAGGCCTTCCGCAGCCAGCTGCAGCGGCGCCACATCGCCGTCAGCGTGCGGGCGAGCCGCGGCCTCGACCAGGACGCCGCCTGCGGCCAGCTGCGCCGCCGGCTGATGGACGCCCCGGTGGGGTGAGCGCCATCCCGATGCCGCCGCGCCTGCTCCCCGCCCTGGCGGTCGTCCTGGCCGGCGCCCTGGCCTACGGGGCCCTGTGCGGCCTGCTGTTCCTGCGCCAGCGCTCCCTGCTTTACTTCCCCCAGCCCCGCGCCGCCGATGCGCCCGCCGAGCTGCTGGCCCTGCCGATCACAGGCGGCCCGCCGGAGGCCCGGGTGCTGGTGACGGTCCGCCAACGCCCCGGCCCGAAGGCGCTGCTGTACTTCGGCGGCAACGCCGAGGACGTGGCGGGCCAGCTGCCCCTGCTGGCGGCCGCCTTTCCGGAGCACTCGCTGTACCTGCAGCACTACCGGGGCTACGGCGGCAGCAGCGGCCAGCCCTCGGAGCGGGCCCTGTTCGCCGATGCCCTCGCCCTCTTCGACCGGGTCCGGCCCGACCACGGGCAGATCGCCGTGGTCGGCCGCAGCCTGGGCAGCGCCGTGGCGGTGCACCTGGCGGCCCATCGCCCCGTCGATCGGCTGGTGCTGGTCACGCCGTTCGACAGCATCGAGGCGGTGGCGGCCCGCCACTATCCCCTGGTGCCGGTGGGGCTGCTGCTCCAGGACAAGTACCGCTCCGCCGCGGCGGCCCCCCGCATCGGCGCGCCCACCCTGCTGATCGCCGCCGAACGGGACGAGGTGATTCCCCGCGCCAACACCGACGCCCTGCTCGCCAGCTTCCGGCCCGGGGTGGCCTCCATGGTGGTGCTGCCGGTCGAGGGCCACAACGCCGTGGAGGAGTCCCCGGAGTACCTGCCGCTGCTGCGGAGCTTCCTTGCGCCCGATCCGGATGGGTAGTCCCCGAGGGACGACCTTCAGCCGCCGTCCCGCTCGGCGCTGTAGGCGCCGCGGGCCCCCTGGCCGTTCCAGGGGGTGAGCCGCAGCATCAGCAGGAAGGCCGGCAGGGCCGCGGCGGTGGTGGCCAGGAAGAAGCCCGGCCAGCCCAGCCGTTCCGCCACCAGCCCCGCCGGGGCGGCCAGCAGGGAGCGGCTCAGGGCATAGACGCCCGAGAGCAGGGCGTACTGGGTGGCGGAGAAGCGGGGGTTGCAGAGGCTCATCAGCAGCGCCACGAAGGCGGCGCCCACCATGCCGCCGCCGATGTTCTCCAGGGCCACCGCCATCAGCAGGGCCGGCATGCCGCCATCGAAGCGGGCCAGGGCCCAGTAGGCCAGGTTGCCCGCCGCCCCCACCAGGGCGAACAGCCACATGGAGCGGTTCATGCCCAGCCGGCCGAACAGCACGCCCCCCAGCACCGTGCCGACGATGGTGGCCCCGATGCCCCAGCCCGCCAGCACCGACCCCACCACCTCGGGGCTGAAGCCCTTCTGGATCAGGAACGGCACCGCCATCAGGCCCAGCAGCCCGTCGGGCCAGCGGTAGAGCAGCACCAGGGTGAGCAGGGCCGCGGCCCGGGGGCCGCCGCTGCGGTGCAGGAACTCCCGCGCCGGCCCCAGCACCGCCTGGCGCAGGCTGCTCACCGGCACCGCCAGGGGCTCCAGCCGCGGCGCCGTGAGGGTGAAGGGCACCACCACGAGCATCAGCAGGGCCGAGAACAGGAAGGCCAGGGGCCAGTCGAAGCGGCCGGCCAGGATGAAGCCACCGGCCCCCACCGCCAGCATCGCCGTGCGGTAACCCAGGTTCGAGGCGGCGGCCCCGGCGCCCCGCTCCAGGTCGGGCAGCAGGTCGGTGCGGTAGGCATCCACGGCGATGTCCTGGGTGGCGCTGACCACCGCCAGCAGCACCGCCATCGCCCCGATCGCCGTGAGGCTGGCCGGATCGGTGGAGGGCCGCAGCAGGGCCATGGCCCCGATCACCGCCACCAGGGTGAGCTGCAGCACCAGCAGCCAGCCGCGGCGGCGGTCCGGCCAGGGCAGGGGCCAGCGGTCGAGGGCCGGCGCCCAGACCATCTTGAGCGTGTAGGGCAGCTCCGCCAGGCCCAGCAGGCCGATCAGGCCCAGGGGGATCTGGCTGGCGGTGAGCCAGCCCTGCAGCAGCTTGGTGCCCACCATGTAGGGGGTGCCGCTGGCGACCCCCTCGGCGGCCACCGCCAGGAGGCGACGCCAGGGGCGGACACTGCTGGAGGCAGGGCTGGCCATGGCCGCTCGCGGATCGCCGAACCCTAGGGGCGGCCGGTCGGACCACAATGCAGCCAGCCCCGCCGTCCCGTTCCCCCCCCATGTCCTTCCTGCGCTCCACGCTGCTGCCGGTGGCCATCGTGCTGCTGTTCGCCCTGGCCCTGTTCGCCGTCAGCGCCCGCATCTGGCTGCCCGGCGACATGGCCGCCCCCGCCCCGCTGGGCTGATCCGGCGCCGCTGGGCGGATCGGGCGGCCAACCGGCTTTTACGATGCCTTCACCTGGATGGCTCCATGCCGGACGACGGCCTGCCCTTTCCCGAAACCACCCACGCGCTGGCCCTCGATCCGGAGGTGCTGGCCCGGGAACTGGCGCAGGAGCTCCTGGGTGATCCCCTCGATGAGATCGACAGCGTCGCCCCCTCCAGCTCCGACGTGGCCGCCGAGTGCGACCTCGGCATCGAGCTGCTCAAAGGGGGACGGGAGGAGCGGCTGCAGGGCCTGCGCATCTTCTGCGAGCACCGCGACCCCCGGGCCATTCCCCTGCTGCTGCCGCTGCTGAAGGCCGGCTGTCCGATCGTGCGGATGAGCGCCGTCTACGCCCTCGGCCGCAACCCCCACCCCCTGGCGGTGGAGCCCCTGCTGGGCCTTCTGGCCGCCGACGACAACGGGTACGTGCGCAAGGCGGTGGCCTGGAGCCTCGGCAACTACCCCGAGGCCCCGGTGCTCAACCCCCTGATCCGGGCCCTGGAGCTCGACATCGCCGCGGTGCGGCTGTGGGCGGCCAGCTCCCTGGCCGATGCCGGCGCCACCGGCGTGGCCAAGGCCGACCCCGCCGCCGCCCAGCTGCTGCTGAGCCTCCGCATCGACAGCGAGCCGGCGGTGCGCAGCAACTGCGCCTGGTCGCTGGGGCGTCTCTACACCGACCTGGTGGAGCCGCGCCAGCGGGACGTGGTGGAGTCCCTGCTGCACACGATGCTGCACGACGGTGATCCCACCGTGCGGGACGAAGCCCGGATGGCCCTCGAGCAGCTGGAGCAGCCGGAGGTGCTGGAACGGCTGCAGACCCTGGTGGACGAGGGACTGATCAGCTGACGGTCGGCGGGCCCGTGCCATCCGGCGGCCGCGAGCTCGGAAAATCGCGGTTAAGATCCCGGTCTCACCTGTGCAGCCCATCCGGGATGGCCGAACGCACCATCCGCTTCCGCATTCGCCCCGACGGGCGCGTGGAGGAACTCGTGGAGGGCGTGCAGGGCGAGGGGTGCTCCCGGCTCACGGAGCGGATCGAGGCCCGACTGGGCAGCGTGCAGCAACGACGCAGCACCTCGGAAGCGTTCCAGACGCCCCCCCTCGTTCTCCAGGACCCCCAGGTGGTCGTCCAGCACCACGGGCCCTGAGCCCCCGCTCCCCCTCCCCTTCCGTCCCATGTCGCACTTCAGCACCGTCAAGACCGAGCTGCGCGATCGCCAGGCCCTGGTGGACGCCCTCCGCGACCTGGGCCACCCTCCGTCCGAGGGCTCCTGCCAGGTGCGCGGCTACCGCGGCCAGACGGTGACCGCCGATCTCGCCATCCCCCAGGCCGACGGCGTCGACATCGGCTTCCGCTTCAACCCCGACAGCGGCAGCTACGAGCTGGTGACCGACCTGGAGCTCTGGAAGCAGCCCATCCCGGTGGAGCGCTTCCTGGCCAAGCTCACCCAGCGCTATGCCCTGCGCTCCATCCTGGCCAGCACGGCCGAGGAGGGCTTCCAGGTGAGCGAGCAGACCAGCCACCTGGACGGCAGCATCGAACTGGTGGTGACCCGCTGGGACGCCTGATTCCGTGAGCGTGACGGGTCCCGCCGCCGGTCTCGACCCCGCCCTCGCCTTCCGCACCGCGGTGGCCCCCGAGTCGGCGGCCACCGGTCGGGAGCCGGTGCTGGGCGGTGCCCTGCGTCAGCAGGCCGTCTGGGTGGATGAGGCCGTCTGCATCGGCTGCCGCTACTGCGCCCACGTGGCCGGCAACACCTTCGTGGTGGAACCCGACTGGGGCCGCTCCCGGGCCCTGCGCCAGGACGGCGACAGCACCGAGCGGATCCAGGAAGCCATCGACACCTGCCCGGTGGACTGCATCCACTGGGTGCCCTACGAGCAGCTGCCGGCCCTGCGGGCCCAGCTCGACGAGCAGGAGATCCAGCCCCTGGGGCTGCCTTCCCACGGCCGCCGCCGCCGCACCCTGCCCCGCGCCGTCCCGTCGTCGCCGTGACCATTCCCACCCGGCGTTTCGGCCGCACGGGACTGGCCATGCCGGTGCTCTCCCTGGGGGGGATGCGCTTCCAGCAGAGCTGGAGCGACCTGCCGCCCGAGGCGGTGGAGGCCGGCAGCCAGGCCAACCTCGAGGCCACCCTGCGGGCCGCCATCGGGGCGGGGCTGCACCACATCGAGACCGCCCGCCACTATGGCACCTCGGAACGGCAGCTGGGCTGGCTCCTGCCCCGGCTGCCGGATCCCCGGCGGATCCTCCAGACCAAGGTGCCCCCGGCCGACGATCCGGCGGCCTTCGAGGCCGACCTGCGCACCAGCTTCGAGCGGCTGGGCCTGGACGGCGAGGGGGGCCCGGAGGGGGGTGGGGGCCGGGTTGATCTGCTGGCCATCCATGGCCTCAACACCCCGGAGCTGCTCGATCAGACCCTGCGGCCCGGCGGCTGCCTGGAAGTGGCCCGCCGCTGGCAGGAGGAGGGCCGGATCGGCCACGTGGGCTTCTCCACCCATGCGCCGCTGCCCCTGATCCTGGAGGCGATCGCCAGCGACCAGTTCGACTACATCAACCTGCACTGGTACTTCATCCGCCAGGACAACCGGGCGGCGATCGAGGCCGCCACCGCCCACGACATGGGGGTGTTCGTGATCAGCCCCACCGACAAGGGGGGCCATCTGCACAGCCCCTCCCGGCGTCTGTGCGAGCTCTGCGCGCCGCTGCATCCGATCGTCTTCAACGACCTGTTCTGCCTGTCGGCCCCCGGCATCCACACCATCAGCGTCGGTGCCGCCTCGCCGCAGGATCTGGACCTGCACCTGGAGGCGGTGGCGTTGCTGCCCAGGGCCGGTGAGCTGCTGCCGCCGATCCTGGCCCGTCTCGAGGAGGCCCGCCGCCGTGCCCTCGGCGACGACTGGCTGGCCAGCTGGGACCGGGGCCTGCCGGCCTGGCAGGACACCCCCGGGGGGATCAACCTGCCGGTGCTGCTCTGGCTGCACAACCTGCTGGAGGCCTGGGATCTGGAGGCCTACGGCCGGGCCCGCTACGGCCTGCTGGGCCAGGGCAGCCATTGGTTTCCGGGGGAGAACGCCGAGGCCCTCGATGGCAGCGTCAGCGAGGCCGAGCTGCTGGCGGTGCTGCAGGTCAGCCCCTGGGCCGCCGAGATCCCCGACCTGCTGCGGCGTCTGCGGGGGCGGCTGGGGGGCGAGGCGGTGAAACGGCTGCAGGTGGCCTAGGCGCCCGGCGCGATCGGTGTTTTCTGGGGTACCCCCACGGCGCGGGGGTAGGCGGCCGGACAGGGGCCGGCCGGCCGCAGCCAGAGGCCGTGGCGCACGCCCCGGCCCGCCGGCAGGTCGCGGCGCTGCACCGGATCCACCGACGCCCGCAGCACACCGACGGCCGCCTCCAGATCCCGCTGGTCATCGGCGCCCCACTGGCCCCGGTAGAGCAGGGCCAGGCCGTCGGGCTTGAGCAGGGGCACCAGGTATTCGGCCACCACCGGCGCGCTGGCCACGGCGCGGGCCATGGCGCGATCGAAGCGTCCCCGGCAGTCGCGGGCGCGGCCGGTGCGCTCGACCCGTTCGCAGCGCAGCCGCAGGCGCCCCTCGTCGAGCCCCAGGCTGTGGGCCATGGCCCGCACCGCCTCCAGTTTGCGGCCCACCGAATCCACCAGGGTGATGCGGGCCGTGGGCAGGGCGATCGCCAGGGCCAGCCCGGGGAAACCGCCGCCGGTGCCCACGTCGATCAGCTCCAGGCCGTCCGGAACGCCGCCCGGGGCCGTGAGCAGGGGCACCCAGGGCCAGAGGCTGTCGAACACCTGGGCGATCCAGAAATCGTCGCCCTCCACCAGCCGGGTGAGGTTGACCCGGCCGTTCCAGAGCCGCAGCTGCTCCTGCAGGGCCACCAGCGCCGCCAGCTGGTCGTCGGTGGGGGTCCAGCCGAGCGCCTGCCAGAGGCCGGCATCGGGTGGGGCGCTGGGGTCGGGGCTGGCGGCCATCCGCTACGGCAGTGGTGCTTCTCCCTAGGATCCCTCACGCCGGGCAGGCTGCCATCGCCGCCGCAGGGACCATGTCCTCCACAGCCAAGCCCTCCACCCCCACCCACTACCAGGTGCTGCAGCTGCAGCCCACCGCCACCGATCAGGAGCTGCGGCAGGCGTTCCGGGGCCTCAGCAAGCGCTACCACCCCGACACCACCGCCCTGCCGGCGAGCGAGGCCGAGGTGGCCTTCCGGCAGCTGCGTCAGGCCTATGCCGTGCTGAGCGATCCGGCCGCCCGGCGGCTCTACGACGCCGCCCTGGCCCAGCCGGCCCCCCCGGCGCCGCTGCGGCCTGCCCCGGCCCCCGTTGTCCGGCCCGTGCCGGTGCGCCGGGCCCTGTCCGGCGGTGAGTGGTTCGCCCTGCTGCTGCTGGCCGTGGCCCTGGTGCTCAGCCTGGTGCTGGGGCTCGGGGTGGCCTGGGCGCGGGGCGCCGAACTGATGGCCTGGCCCAGCTGGTGGTCGGAGCTGGAGGCGGCATCAGTGCCCCCAGCCCCGCTCCCCCAGTCGCCCGCCGCCTGATCCTCCCTTCCCCTGCCGATCCGATGGCGACCCTGCCCCCCGCGCCCACCCCCCTCTACAACCACCCCCTGCCCGCCCTGGAGGCCTGGCTGCGGCAGCTCGGCGCCAGCCAGTCGCGCAGCAACGTCTCCCACTGGGACCTGCACCGCCCCGAGTGGAGCGCCCGGATCGAGATGGAGGTGGAGGAGCTGCGGGTGAGCTGGCACCAGGAGGGCCGCACCACGGCGCGCCAGTTCCCCTATGGGCTGTCGCGGGCCGACGTGGAGGCGGCGATCCTGGCGGGACCCTGAGGCTGGCCTGCGGAGGACCGCCCCGCCGCCTGCCGCCCGCCGTTCAGAGCCCGTCCAGGGCTTCCCCGATCACCGCGTAGCACCGGGCCAGCTGGTCGTCGTCGATGCAGAGCGGCGGCAGCAGGTACACCACCTGCCCCAGGGGCCGCAGGAACACCCCCCGGGCCAGGGCCTGGCGCTGCAGCCGCTGGCCGACGGGATTGAGGTAGCCGGGGGCGTCGGTGGCCACCTCGAAGGCGGCCACACTGCCCAGGAGCCGGGGCCGCCGCACCAGGGGGTGGCGCGCCAGGGCCTCCAGGTGGGGGCGGTGGCGCGCCTCGAACCCCTGGTGGCGCTCCGGACGCTCCTCCAGCAGGGCCAGGCTGGCCAGGGCGGCGGCGCAACCGAGGGGGTTGGCGGTGAAGCTGTGGCCGTGGAAGAGGGTCAGGCCCGGGGTGGTGCCGATGAAGCCCTCGAAGATGGCCTCCCGGGCCAGGGTGACGCCCATGGGCAGGAAGCCGCCCGTGAGCCCCTTGGAGAGGGCCATGAGGTCCGGGTGGATGCCGGCCCGCTGGCAGGCGAACAGGTGGCCGCTGCGGCCGAAGCCGGTCATGACTTCGTCGGCGATCAGCAGGGCGCCGCTGGCGCGCACCAGCGCCTCCACCTTGCGCAGGAACTCCTCCCGCACCAGGGCCATGCCGCCGGCCCCCTGCAGCAGCGGCTCCAGGATCACCGCTGCGGTGGGCGTTTCCAGCAGCTGCTCCAGCCGCTCCAGGGCCGCGGCCTCCCGCGCCTCCACCCCGTCGTCGCCCCACCAGGTGGCGGGCCAGGGGGCCCGGGCGACGGCGAACAGCAGCGGCTCGAAGGCCTCGGAGAACAGGGAGCGCTCCCCCACGGCCATGGCGCCGAAGGTGTCGCCGTGATACGCCCCGTCGAAGGCGATCAGCTGCCGGCGCGGCTCGCCCCGGTTGCGCCACCACTGCCAGGCGATCTTGAGGGCCACCTCCACCGCCGTGGAGCCGTTGTCGGAGAAGAACAGCCGCTCCAGGCCGCTGCAGGCGGCCAGCCGCTCGGCCAGCTGCTCGGCGGCCGGGTGGCGGAAATCGGAGAAGCCCACCTGCTCGAGGGTGCGGGCCTGGCGGGCCAGGGCCTCGGCGATGGCGGGCTCGCCGTGGCCGTGCAGGGTCACCCACCAGCTGCTGATGGCATCGATCAGTTGGCGGCCGTCCTCCAGTTCCAGCAGGGCGCCCTCGCCGCGCACCACCCGCAGGGGTGGATCGGCGGTGGCCACCTGGGTGAAGGGGTGCCAGAGGTGGGGATGCCAGCCGGGTCCTGTCACGGTGGGGCTCAGCGGCAGACCTCCGAACGGCGCTCGCCCCCGGTGGCGATCGGCCCGCAGTTGACCCAGCGGGTGACGCTGGTCTCGATGTCGGTGAACAGCACCAGGATGCCCGCACAGAGCGCGGCCACGGCAGCTGTCACGAGCAGATGCTTGCGGCTCATGGCTGCAGGCTACGGGCCAGGCCACTGCGCTGCCATTGCCGCGCCAGCCCCTCCCGGTCGAGGGGATCGAGGGGCGGCAGCTCCGCCAGCACCGGCACGCCGCCGAGGGCTTCCAGGGTGCGGGGATTGTCGGGGTGGGGATCGCCGTTGAGCACCAGCCCGAGTACGGGGATCGAACGCCGCTTAAGGGCTTCGAGGGACAGAAGGGTGTGGTTGAGGGTGCCCAGGCCGCTGCGGGCCACCAGCAGCACCGGTAGGCCCCAGACGGCGATCTGCTCGATCTGCAGCCAGTTTCGCCGCAGGGGCACCAGCAGCCCGCCGGCCGTCTCCACCACCAGGGGGCCGTCTCCGGCCGGCAGGGCCAGCCGGGCCGGATCGATCGAGACCCCATCCCGCTCGGCTGCCCAGTGGGGGGAGACGGGGGCGGTGAGCCGGTAGGCCTCGGGCAGCACCCGCTCCGGGGGCAGCCCCAGCAGCTGCTGCACCCGGCCCGTGTCGCCGCCCCCCTCCATCCCGCTCTGCACCGGCTTCCAGTAGGTCGCCCCCAGGCCCTGCACCAGCAGGGCGCTCACCACCGTCTTGCCCACGTCGGTGTCGGTGCCGCAGACCACCAGCCTCATGCGATCCTCCGGCCCACCAGCAGCAGCACGTCCCACGAGATTGCCGCACCGCAGGGCCAGTGGCGAAGCAGGCGGCGCAGCTGGGCGGGGCTCAGCGGCGCGGTGCGGCTGCTGCCGGCGCCCAGATCGCGCAGGCGCCGCAGGGTGGCCAGGCCGTTGCCGGCCGGGCGGCTGAAGCGCAACCGTTGCTGGTGGGTGGTGGCCAGGCCGGCGCGGCCCAGGGCGCCGACCAGCGCGTCGGCGTCGGGCAGCTCCAGGGCGGTGCAGGGCACCCCGGCGGCGGCGGCGGCCTGGTGCCACTGGGGAAAGCTGCCGCGCACGGGCACCGCCAGCGCCAGCCAGCCGCCAGGGGCCAGGGCCCGCCCCCAGCGCTCCAGTTCCCGGGCCGGGGCCTCCAGCCACTGCAGCGCGAAGCTCGACACCAGCAGCCCCGCCGGCTCCAGGGCGGCCGGCAGGCCGCCGTTGAGGTCCCACACCAGCGGCGGCGGGCCCGCGGTGGCGAGGGGATTGCGGGCCAGCAGTTCGGGGCAGAGATCGAGCTGCAGCAGGGGGCGGCTGGCGAGGCCAGGGCAGTGGTGCAGCAGGGCGCGGCTGAACAGGCCGCTGCCGGCGCCCAGATCGGCCCGGGGGACGTCGGGGGGTGGGGGCGGCAGGTCGCGGCAGTGGCGGGCGAGCCGCCAGGCGATGCCCCGCTGCAGGCCGGCCTGGCCCTCGTAATCGGCGGCATGGCGGCCGAAGGCCCCGGCCACCTGCAGGGGGAAGGTGGTCATGGGCCGAGGGTGGCGGTGATCCAGTGGCGCAGCTCTTCAGGTAGGGGCGCCTGCAGCAGGCAGTGGCCCGCCCCCTCGACGTGGAGCACCTCGGCATGGGGCAGGCGCTCGCGCAGCAGGGCGCGCGCCTCGGGCCCCACGATCCGATCGGCGCCGGCCTCCACGATCAGCACCGGCACGTCCTCGGGAAAGCCGGGCGGCAGGTCTGCGCAGGCCCCCAGACGCTCCAGATCGTCGCGCAGCCGCCGCCGGCCCTCGGGCCCCACCGGCTGGCTGGCGGGGCCGTGGGGCAGGAGCTCGGGCGGATCCGGGGAGGCCGCCTTCTCCAGGAAGGCCTGCAGCATCCGCTGGGCGCGAAGGGCGGTGTCGGACTCGTCTGGCCCTTCGGCGAGCTGGGCCGCCATGCCGGCGAGGGCGGTCTGCAGCCGGCGGCCCTCGCGGCCCGGCGGCAGGAAGCGGGCGAAGCCGGCCAGCAGCACCACGGCCTCGGCCTGCTCCAGCACCGCGGGGGGCAGCAGGTGGGGGCCCATCGAATGGCCGATCAGCAGCCGCCGGCCCTCGGGGCCCCACTGGGGCCCCGAGGGTGTGCGGCCGCCATAGCCCCGTTCGCCGCACTGCCAGTGCCAGTCCGGTGCGGCGAGGGCCTGGCGCAGCAGCTCCCAGCCCAGGCCGTCGCCGGCCCAGCCGTGCATGGCGATCACCTGCAGGGACGAAGCCGGGGCGGCCTCAGGGGGCGAGGGCATGGTGGGGGGCGAGGGGACCGGGCCCGAGCGCGGCCAGCAGCCGCTCGAGGGAGCCGGTGGGGAGATCCTGGCGCAGCACCAGCCGCAGCCTGGCGGTGCCCTCCGGCACGGTGGGGGGCCGGATCGCCACGGTGAGCAGGCCGGCCGCCTCCAGCCGACGCTGGGCCGCCAGGGCCTCGGCGTCGGCACCGAGCAGCAACGGCAGGATCGGCCCGCTGCCGGGGGGCCGGGGCCAGCCGGACGCTTCGATGGCGTCGCGCCAGCGGGCGGCCCGCTGCGCCAGGGCCAGGCCCACCGAGGGCGTGGCCTGCAGGTGAACGAGGGCCGCCAGGGCGCCGGCCGCCAGGGGCGGGGCGAGGGCGGTGGTGTAGCGGAAGGCGCCGCTGCTCTGCAGCAGCCAGTCGCCCACCAGGACATCGCAGGCGAGGAAGGCACCGCCGCTGCCGAAGGCCTTGCCGAAGGTGCCGCTCACGATCGCCACGGAGCCGACGCCGTGGGCGAGGCCGCGACCGCCGGTGCCGAGCACACCGAGGGCATGGGCCTCATCCACCAGCAGGGGCGCGTCGTGACGGAGGCAGAGGGCCGCCAGGGCGGCGACGGGCGCGCTGGTGCCCTCCATGCTGTAGAGGCTTTCACACAGCACCAGCAGCCGACCATCGGGCCGCTCGCGCCGGGCGGCGAGCAGGCGGCGTTCCAGGTCTGAGGTGTCGTTGTGGGCGAAGCGCCGCAGACGGGCCCCGCTGGCGCGCACGCCCACCAGCAGGGAGTGGTGGATGAGCCGATCGGCCAGCACCAGGGTGTGGCGATCCGCCAGGGCCGACACGGCGGCGAGGTTGGCCTGGAAACCGCTGGGGAAGAGCAGCACCCGTTCGCGGCCGAGCCAGGCGGCCAGTTCGGCCTCCAGCTGCTGGTGGATGGGCCGGGTGCCGGTGACCAGGCGGGAGGCGCCCGCCCCCAGGCCACTGGCGGCCAGTTCGGCCGCGGCAGCCGCGAGCACGGCGGGGTGGCGGCTGAGGCCGAGGTAGTCGTTGCTGGCCAGATCCAGCAGGGGGAGCGCGTCGCCGGGGGGTGCGGGCTGGAGGCTGGCCGTGGCGGGGGCGGGCTCAAGGCTGCGCAGGGCCCGGCTGCGGGCGCCGGGCAGGGCCGCGAGGGCGTCGCGCAGCTGCCGGCGCCAGGGGGGCTGGGGGGCGGTGGGGTCGCCGGCTTCGGTGGTGGGGGGAGGAGGGATCAGGGCGGCCCGATAGCAAGGACTGGGGGCAGTCTGGGATGGGGGTGGGTCAGGGCTCGGTTTGGCCGTCGATGGAGTCAATGCGTGGGTCGTGTCACTGCAGACATACACCCCAAAGGTGTAGTCCGGGATACAGGTGGTTCACGGGTCCGAGAACCAGAGGCGAGCAATGAGTGAGTGGGGTGGATACTGTGTGGGCTGATTGTGTTCTGGCCGTGCTGATGTTCGGGGTGCACCTGTGGTTCACGGAAAGGGCAGGCGACTGGGGATTGGTTCTCGGAACCGTCTAATGACTAGTTGTACTGGCTTGCTACCGTTCGCGAAGTCCTGCCCTGACATTATGAAAGGAAGATGGTCGGAGAGGTTCACTCAACTAGAAGCTCAAGCGTCAGCACTTGAGAATACTGCCCATATCGTTACAAGCGCGCTAACTGGAAGTCAAGACACTTTTCTTGACGACGATCTCCTGCTTCATTGGAGAGCCAAGGTCCGAAACCTACTTGTTAATGCGTGTGGACGAGAGTCAGAACACTATCAATTATTTCTGCAGACAGAGGATGAGACCTTTCATGGCACAAACTACAATCTCTTCAAAAGGTTAAGGCTTGTCTTCCTTGCCGCAAAAGACGACTTTGATGGTGGATTTCTTGTTGGAATTAGGACGATAGTGCAATCAGAAGTCTTTGCATCTGAGCTTGAACAGGCTTCTGAACTCTTTGTCAGTGGCTATTATGCTGCAGCAGCAGTTATCGCTGGAGTTGTTCTAGAGACGACATTACGAGAGCTCTGCATGAGGCAAGATATCCCGTCAGCATCGCTTGAAAGAATGAATGCTGAATTGGTGAAGGCAGCTGCTTATAACACCTTGACCCAGAAACAAATTACAGCATTTCCGCCGTCCGCAATTCCGCAGCACATGGAAAGAACGAGGAGTTTAACCGCCAAGATGTTGAGCGGATGATAAAGGGTGTTGCTGACTTTTTAGCCTCCAACCTATGACTAGTAGCCCACCAGCCCCCGGAGTGGACATGCCTCCATTGATTCTTCGGCTTCCGATCTAAACTTTCTGTCTACCGTTCAAGGACAGATCTGGGCCTCAAAGGTGTATAAATAGATGATCGATTCGGATTTCATTAAGGAATGCTTGAAGACCAAGTCTGATGGCCGTCTCTTCCATCGCGAGAATCAGGAACTCGAGTTCAAAGAACAGTTTAACTTGGCAGGTCTTGAGGAATACCTCAGGGACTTTGCGGCATTCGCCAACAACCGAGGCGGCTACCTAGTGTTTGGGGTCAAAGACAAGCCGCGGCTGCCCAATGGCATGACGGAGAAATCGAGAAAACAGTTCGAGAAACTTGACCCTGAGAGGCTGACCGGATTCCTGCTTGAGATATTCGATCCCCAGATCGACTACGAGATCTCCTCCTTCGAGATCGACGAGAGAGTCTTCGGCGTGATGCGCGTCTTCGAAGCCAAGCGCAAGCCCGTCATCGCGAAGAAGGATGAAGGTAAGCAGCAGTCGATTCGGAATGGTGAGATCTACTATCGCTACGGGGGACGTACCCAGAAGATTCAGTTTGCAGAGTTGACAGCCATCATTGAAAGCCGGATCACTCAGACCAACAACGCGTGGATTGATCTGGTCGAAAAGATCGGCAAGGCAGGCCCTGCAAACGCTGCGATCTTAGATACCGAAGAAGCCGTGATCAGCAAATCGGATCGGCAGATTCTCGTGGTAGATGATGCCCTTGCCAAGAAGCTGAAGTTCATCAAAGAGGGCCACTTCTCGGAAACAGATGGAGACCCGACACTGCAGCTGGTTGGTGATGTGGTTCCTGTTAGTCAAGTTGATGTAGTCAAACGGATCCGCGAGAATTTGCACAAGGACTACCCGTTCTCAGCTATGGAGCTGGTTGAGCAGGTTAAGGCCATGCTTCCTACTGCGAAGCAAGGTCAGGTATGGAAGGTGATTGCAGACAACGACTTGAAAGCCAATCGCCAGTACAGTGCATATGTCTTCCGCAATAAGAAGCAGGAAGATGACTACAAGGCTACGGGCACTGTCCCAAAGGTTACCCCGTCAATCTACAATCAGGCGGCCGTGGACTTCATCGCAAAGGTAGTTAGCGATGATACCGATGACGGCCAACAAGCCAATCAAGTAGACGGCCTAACGGCCACCATTGCGCGTTGACGTTCAGCAGACAGTTGCCTGACAGGCTAAATGGACTAAAGTAGTCAGTGCGGCAGTGGTCTAACAAGGTCATGACGCTCGTGTCTCCTCGGAGCCTCGGGAGATCCCGGTTCGATTCCGGGCTGCCAGAGGGCGCTTTATCAGCTCCTTTTGCCAGCCTGTGAACCGAAACCAGCAAATGGATCGAGCAGCGCAACACTCAATCTTCCAAGCGCAGACCGCAAACGTTCGGAGCTTGATATCGGTCCAAAAGCGTATGCACCGGCGGGCCAATCAGGCCCTCAGGCTGGGTAATCTGGCAGAACTAGATATGCATACTAAGTTAATGGCCCTGTTGTTTTGCGCATGGTCAGAAGCCAATCTTTCAAAACTGATACATACGCCTTATGGCTTCGAGCTTTCAGAAATTGACGATATCAAGTCTGCATGGCGTTTGAACATCGAAGCTGCTTGGCTAAAGACTATTGATTTTGGCTTGGCAAAGGTCGCAACACCTCCGTCGAACGCTTCCCAAAAGTTGCACTCCCTTGTAAGGGACTTTGTTGTCGAGCCCGCAGGAATTAGGAATAAAGTGGCCCATGGCCAGTGGTCGGTTGCTCTAAATGCGCGAGGGACGAATCTCAACCATGACCTGACAGACGAACTTGCCCGCCTTAGTATAGTAAATATTCAGGTTTGGTTTCGCTCATCCACCCTGCTGTCAGAAGTCGTTGAAGCATTAATCGAGTCTCCTGAAAGTGCATTCCATCGGGATTTCGCCACAAAGCTCTCCGATCTCGAGGCATTTAGGCAGCGCAGCGCCACGTTCACGGTTTCGTCAAAGCTACAACAACTGAAGCCAATACTCCCCAGGGCTTAGCTGTCCAGCATCAAGATCCAGCGGACGGGACCACGGATGCTGGCTTTATTCGCAGTGGAACTTGCCTTCCGCTGATCTGGAGCGTTAGGTGCTTGAAGAGGGCTGAATGATTGACGTCACAAGAGCAGAACAACTGTTTAGCATCCTCGCTGAAGTGACGGATCAGCCTCTCTATGACGAGTCTAGGCGAATTGAGCTGAGCGCCACGCTCGCTAACACAGCTCTTGAAATCGGACGATCGATAAGAATCCTTTGCGCAGCCGACCAGCAACTCGGAGCAACGGTCTGCCTACGTAGCCAATTTGAGTCGCTCGTCAGAAGTGTTTGGACTTTACACTGCGCAAGTGAGAAGGAAATCAAACGTCTATCCATAAATCGTCTTACTTCTGAGACGTCGCAAGGCGCCAAAAACATCCCCCTTGCTGCAAAAATGCTTGAAGAGTTGGAAGAGATTCCCAGTTTGAGGAATCTGATGGTCGCTCTAAATGAGTTCAAGGGCTCGGCATGGCGTCCACTTAACTCTTTCGTGCATGCTGGCCTTCACGCAGTGGTTCACACGAAGTTCGGGTGGCCACCAGAGCTCGTCGATCAAACTTTTCGAATGAGCAACGGGCTTTGTGTGCTTGCCTATACGCAAATCGGCTTACTCACCGGAACACCTAGGATTCAGGGAGAGATCATTGCTTTAGCGGCTAGCTTCTCCAGTGTTCTTCCAAGGTATCGCGATAACACCTAACATCGCCATTCACCTGAGCCGCCGCCACATGTGCACTGTATGTCACAATCTCTCCTTGCGGTCAGGCAATGGCAGCGTTCGATCGCTACGCTTGAGGATAAAAGGAGTCTATAGGAGGTAGCATTATGCCAAAGGACAAGGATGACGATTTCAGCATTGACTGGAATATAGATGAGAGCTTATTGAAGGATTGGGATAACTTGCCTATGGTTGATTCCTCAACCGATGAGCTACTCAAATCGTGGGGCGCCAATCTTGAGCCTTGGCCGGACTTATCCTTCTCGGATGAAGATCTCAGTAAATTAACCAAAGAGTTATCACTTGCTGATTCTGAGTTTAATTTCGATTGGTCAGAAGCAGATTTATCCGCATGGACGAGCGATGGTGATGCGAGGGTTGCTGAATCTGAGCCGTCGGCTGAACCTGACCCCAATCTAACGGCAAAAGACGTAGCCGAGTGGATGCTGAAGGAGGTAGAAACAAAAGGAGAGCTTTTTCAGAAAGATGCCGCTTGGCATATCAGACGAAATGTTGGAAAGCGGTTCATCTATCTTAACGAAAATCACAACCCCGCAATATCGCGGGAAGTCTTAAAGGAATTTCTACTAATCTCAATGAAAACAGTGGTGTGGAATCGGCGAGAGCGTTATTGGAGAGTTCGCCAGCCGAACGATCCTCCGAAGTGTAGGGTAGTAGATAGTTAAGGTAGCTGTTTTCGACCATGGCCATATAATAACGGCATGCACCCGATCGGCGAAACGCTGCCTGTCAAATTCCTTCAATCGTTTGGGCGGGCGGGTGATGTCTGGCGTTGGACGCATAGTCCCAACATCGTTTCGCCCTGGGAATCGGCATTCGATAGCGCAGGCGTAAGGCCCGAAGCTTCCACAAAGTTTGCAGGTTAGCGGTCCCACACCCCCCCTAACCTCCCTACATGACCACCATCACCGAGATCGCCCCCGATCTGTTCCGGCTCTCGATCCATGTGCCGGAACTGGACATGCAGTTCAACCACTTTCTGGTGCGCGATCAGCAGCCGCTGCTGTTTCACGCCGGCCTCATGGGCATGTTCCCGTTGCTCCGGGACGCGGTGGCCACCCTGATCGATCCGGCCACGCTGCGCTTTGTGGCTTGGAGCCACTTCGAGGCCGATGAGGTGGGCGGCCTCAACCAGTGGCTGGAGCTCGCGCCGGAGGCCGAACCCGTCTGCACGTTCGTCGGCAAGGTCGTGAGCGTCGACGACGTGGCCCTGCGGCCCGCCCGCGGCATGGCGCCCGCCGATGTGCTTTCCACCGGCACCTACCGCTTCCGTTTCCTGGCCACGCCCCACCTGCCCCATGGCTGGGACGCCGGCCTGCTGTTCGAGGAAACGCGCCGCACCCTGTTCTGCTCCGACCTCTTCCACCACTTCGGCGATCCGCCGCCGCTGGTCTCCCACGACCTGATCGGTCCCTCCCTGGCGGCCATGGAGCAGATGCAGCAGGGCCCCCTGGCCGGCTACCTGCCCTACACCCCCCAGACCGACGGCCTGCTCGCCGGCCTGGCCGCCCTTGCGCCGGAAACCCTGGCTCTCATGCATGGCTCCTCCCATTCCGGCGCCGGCGGCCCGATGCTCACCGAGCTCGCCTCGGCCATGCAACAGGTGTTCGTGGCCGAGTGATGGGGCTGTAGGGCCAACCGGGACCCGGCGGAGGCCGCCACCGCGTCGGAATCCGGCCGGTCCGCTGTCAGAGGGCGTAGCGAAGGATTGCGGCGACGGCTGCCCCCTCGGGAAGGTCCCCCTGGCGCACCCCCAGCACCTCACCGCCGGAGAGCAGCACCCGCCGCGCGATCTCATCGAGCACCCCGTAGCTGTCCGCACCGGGGGCGTCCGCCTCGTCGATGCGGCCGTCCGTCGTGTCGATCCGCCCGTTGATCACCCGGTCGATGTCCACCAGGAGGCTGCCCACCGCTTCGAAGGTGGCCGCCCGGGCCACCTGGGCGAGATCGGTGCTGGCCCGGCCGGTGTTGCGGCGCTGATCGAACGTGCTGCGCCAGTCCACCAGCCGCTGCTGATGGAGGGCGTCCAGCACCGGCCGCGCCGCCTGGGCCAGCTCGGCGTCGGAGAGGTGCTCCGGGCTGCCCTCGATCGTGGCGGCGGCCAGGTGGGGGTAGGTGTTCACGGAGCGGTAGATAGCCCCGAGGCTCTCCACCGCCGCCAGCACCAGCGGCAACCTCTGACCGGCGAGATGGTCCCTCAGAGCCCCGTTCACCTGGCGGGCGTACTGCCGCAGTCGCACCTTCTTGCCCTCCGAGCCCGTTAGCCGGCCGCTGGGGGAGCGGTCATTGAGGCTGGCCTTGCCGGCGGCGGAGGCCGCGTCCTTCGGCAGATCCGCCAGCTTCACCGTGCTGGCCGGCAGATCGGCCGACACCTCGACCAGCCGCACGCCCCCCTCGGCGAGCGCCAGCACGTGACCGCTGCTGGTGAAGCTCGTGGCCCGCAGCAGGGGCTTGAGGTGAAACCGGTCGGAGACGGCCACCAGCGGCTCGACCGTCGTCGGCAGACGGAAGGTCTGAAGGGTCCCGGGGGTGGCGTAGACCACCAGGGAACGGGCCTGAAAGCGCCAGAACCCATCGTCGTCGACCAGGTCGGCCAGGGACTCCCGCAGTGTTTCCATGGCGGAGCTCTCCTGCCCGGCGGCCTCCAGCTGGCTGACCGCCTCCTCCGCCAGGGCCCGGAACCGCAGCCGGTCCACGTCGGTGTCGGGGGTGATCGGGGTGGTGGGCAGCACGATCGAGACGCTCGGGTCGTGAACGTGACGGGCGAGGGCGGCGAGCTCCTCCCGGCTTGGCAGATCGACGTGGAGCATCGGCCAGGAGTGCGCAGGTGATCACGCCACTCTGGCCCGGGGCACACGGCCCCATAGAATCGCTTCATGCTTGATCGCTCCGACGTTGGCAGCACGATCCGCTCCGACGGCGACGCCAGCGACACGACTTCGGGCCGCCCGGCTGGCACCGGTGCGGTCCCCCCCGTGGATCAGCTGTTCCCCTTTCCCCTCGACGGCTTCCAGCTCGAGGCGATCGACGCCCTGAACCAGGGCCACTCGGTGGTGGTGAGCGCCCCCACCGGCTCCGGCAAGACCCTGGTGGGCGAGTACGCCATCCACCGGGCCCTGGCCCATGGCCAGAAGGTCTTCTACACCACGCCCCTCAAGGCCCTCTCCAACCAGAAGCTCCGCGATTTCCGCCACCAGTTCGGCGACGAGAAGGTGGGCCTGCTCACTGGCGACCTCAGCCTGAACAGGGAGGCCCAGGTGGTGGTGATGACCACCGAGATCTTCCGCAACATGCTCTACGCGGAGATCGACCACGCCGACGACGACCCCCTGGCCGACGTCGAGGCGGTGGTACTCGACGAGTGCCACTACATGAACGACACCCAGCGGGGCACCGTCTGGGAGGAGTCGATCATCCACTGCCCCTCCCGGGTGCAGCTGGTGGCCCTCTCGGCCACGGTGGCCAATGCCGGCCAGCTCACCGACTGGATCGAGCGGGTGCATGGCCCCACCCGCCTGATCCACAGCGACTTCCGCCCCGTCCCGCTGGCCTTCAGCTTCTGCAGCGCCAAGGGTCTGCACCCGCTGCTCAACGACGAGGGCACCGGCCTGCACCCCAACTGCAAGGTCTGGCGCCCTCCGAAGTCCACCCGCCGCAAGGGACCGAAGGAACCGCGGCCGCCCCAGCCGGAGGCGCCGCCGATCGGCTTCGTGGTGGCCCAGATGGCGGAGCGGGAGATGCTGCCGGCCATTTACTTCATCTTCAGCCGCCGCAACTGCGACCGCTCCGTGCGCGACCTGGCCAAGGTGTGCCTGGTGAATCCCGAGGAGCAGGCCCGCATCCGCCGGCGGCTGGACGCCTTCATGGCGGTGACGCCCGAGGCGGTGCGGGATGGCGGCCATGCCGATGCCCTGCTGCGGGGCATCGCCGCCCACCACGCCGGCGTGCTGCCGGCCTGGAAGGAGCTGATCGAGGAGCTGTTCCAGCAGGGGCTGATCAAGGTGGTGTTCGCCACCGAGACCCTGGCCGCCGGCATCAACATGCCCGCCCGCACCACGGTGATCTCGGCCCTCTCCAAGCGCACCGAGCGCGGCCACCGGCCCCTGATGGGCAGCGAGTTCCTGCAGATGGCGGGCCGTGCCGGCCGCCGCGGTCTCGACACCCAGGGCTACGTGGTGACGGTGCAGAGCCGTTTCGAGGGGGTGCGGGAGGCCGGGGCCCTGGCCACCAGCCCGGCCGATCCCCTGGTGAGCCAGTTCACCCCCAGCTACGGCATGGTGCTCAACCTGCTGCAGCGCTACGACCTGGCCAAGGCCCGGGAGCTGGTGGAGCGCAGCTTCGGCCGCTACCTGGCGGGGCTGGATCTGGCCGAGGACGAGGCCCGCATCGCCGAGCTGATGGCCCAGCTGGCCACGCTGGAATCCAGCGGCGGCGAGGTGCCCTGGGACGACTTCGAGGACTACGAGAAGGTCCGCGGCCGCCTGCGGGAGGAGCGGCGCCTGCACCGGATCCTGCAGCAGCAGGCCGAGGAGACCCTGGCCCACGAGCTCACCCTGGCGCTGCAGTTCGCCAGCGAGGGCACCCTGGTGAGCGTCAAGGCGCCGGCCCTGCGCAGCCGGGTCACCCCGGCGGTGATCGTGGCCAAGGTGCCGGGCTCCGGCCAGTTCCCGCTGCTGCTCTGCCTCACCGACGAGAACGTCTGGATCCTGCTGCCCTGCCACGCGGTGGTGACCCTGCACGCCGAGCTCAGCTGCCTGCAGGTGGATCAGCTGGAGCCGCCGGAACTGCACCACGCCAATGAGCTGCGCCACGGCGACAACGCCAGCGGCGGCCTGGCCCTGGCGGTGTCCTCGATGGCCCGCCGCCACGACATGCACACCCCCCGCTACGACCTGGCCGGGGAAGTGCGCCAGCAGGGTGAGCTGGTGCAGCAACTGGAGCAGGAGCTGGAGGCCCACCCGGCCCACCGCTGGGGCGACCGCAAGCACCTCAAGAAGCACCGCCGCCGCATGGAGGAGCTCCAGGAGGAGATCGGCGAGCGCCAGCGGCTGCTGCACCACCGCGCCAACCGCCACTGGGACACCTTCCTCTCCCTGATCGACATCCTGCGCTTCTTCGGCGCCCTCGATGGCGAGGAGGGGCTGGAGCCCACCGAGGTGGGCCGCACCGTGGCGGCCCTGCGCGGCGACAACGAGCTCTGGCTGGGGCTGGCCCTGATGAGCGGCCACCTTGATGCCCTCGATCCGGCCGAGCTGGCGGCGGTGCTGGAGGCCATCTCCACCGAGGTGAACCGGCCCGACCTCTGGTGCGGCTACCCGCCGCCACCGGCCTCCGAGGAGGCCCTCCACGACCTGCGCAGCCTGCGGCGCGAGCTGCAGCGCCAGCAGGAGCGGGCCTCGGTGGTGGTGCCGGTGTGGTGGGAGCCGGAACTCACCGGCCTGGTCCACGCCTGGGCCCGGGGCGCCAGCTGGAACGACGTGATCGCCAACACCTCCCTCGACGAGGGCGACGTGGTGCGGATCCTGCGCCGCACCGTCGATCTGCTGGCCCAGATTCCCTACTGCGAGGCGATCAGCGAGCAGCTGCGCCGCAACTCCCGCCTCGCCCTCAAGGCCATCAACCGCTTCCCGGTCTGCGAGATCGAGGACCTGCTGGCCACGGGCAACGGCAAGCTGGATCCGGCGACGGAGCGGCCGCCGGCTGGGTAGAGGGCGGCCATCGGGGCTGGCGGTGAAGGGGCTTTATTAGCAAATCTGCCAATACGGTGCCAGTATTGGCTTGTGCCCGGACGCTGCCAATACCCTCTCCATGGCACTTCCGAACCTCTGGAGGCTCTACAACCTCCGCTCCTCGCCCTTCTTCCAGGCCACCCTGCGCCAGGACTCGGAGGCCACACCGCTCAGCCTGTTCGTGGGGCGCCGGAACGAGCGGCAACAACTGCTCAACGCCATCGGCGGCTCCCGCAGTTCCCGTCAGGCGGTGGCGGGGAGGCCTGGCATCGGCAAGACCACCCTGGTGCAGGTCGTCAAGGCTGACGCCCTGGCCGCCGGCTACTGGACCTCAGCCGAGATCATCCCGATCACGGCCGATCTGACCAGTGAGGATCTGATCGGCCAACTGCTCGCCGGCGCCTTTGATGCCGTCCTCGCCTCCTGCACGCAGGCGAGCGGCCCCGCCGTGGAGGCTGCCCAGCAGTTGGTGCGCACCATCCGTCTGCGCGGTGGTGGCTTCACTGTGTCGGCCGCCGGTTTTGGGGCGGGCGGCACCAGCACCCAGGTGGTCTCCTCGCCCCCCGGGGCCCTGCTGCTGGATGGACCCAGGGTTCTGCGCGATCTGCTGGCCTTTGCGCTGGAGCAGGGCGCCTCCGGTGTGGTGCTGCACCTCAACAATCTCGAGAACCTCAGTGAGGCCGATGCAACCCGTGCGGCCGATCTGCTGCGCAGCATCCGCGACCAGGCCCTGTTGCTCGATGGCCTGCACTTGATCGTGGTGGGCACCACCGATGCCGTTCGCACCGTGGTGCAGAGCCACACCCAGGTGCGCTCGGTGTTCAGCGATCCCGTGGTGCTCGAACCCCTGGAGCCGAAGGAGGTTCACCAGTTGCTGGAGGCGCGCTACCGATCCCTGCGACTGGAACCGGGCCTGCCGGTGCAGGCGCCCGTGCAGGGGGAGGTGATCGATGCGTTGCATGAGCTGTTCCGAGGAGATCTGCGCGGACTGCTCAAGGCCCTGGAAGACGGCATCTCTGCCCTGCTGGGTCTGACCGGCGACGGTGAGGGGCCCCAGCCGATTGACCTGGCCGACCTCACCCTCGTGCTGAGCCGTCGCTACAGACTGGAACTGCTGGACCAGCTCGGCACCACCCTCTGGCAACGGTTGGAGGCCTGGGGCGAGCGGGACGTGCATGCGGTGCTGACCCAGGCCGACCTGGTGAGGCTCTGGGGGATCAAGCAGCCCTCGGTGTCCCAGACCTTGCAGCAACTGGTGCACTCGGGTGCCGCGGACGTGCTGCCACGCCGGGGAGGGGAACCGCTTCAGTACCTGCTGACCGGCGCGACGCGGCTGGCTCTCAACTGAAAGTGAGTGTATTGGCAAATCTGCCAATACACAGCCGGTATTGGCAGTTGGCAGTCGCCAGCCAATACCCCGCCTGCAGGCCACGCGCCTCAGATCCCCAGCCGCTCCCAGATCACGTCCAGATTCGCCCGGTGCAGGTCGGTGGCGAAGCAGGCCTCCAGCTGCTCGGGGCCCAGGTGGTCCGTCACCGCCGGATCGCCCGCCAGGTTGGCGCGGAAGTCGCCGCCCTCGGTGTTCCAGGCGGCGTGGGCATGGCGCTGCACGATCCGGTAGGCCTCCTCCCGGCTCAGCCCCGCCTCCACCAGCGCCAGCAGCACCCGCTGGCTGAACACGACGCCGCCATACACATTCATGTTGCGGGCCATGTTCTCGGGGTACACCCCCAGCCCTTCCACCACGGCGGTCATCTCCCGCAGCATGAAGTGCAGGGTCACCGAGCAGTCGGGCAGCATCATCCGCTCCACCGAGCTGTGGCTGATGTCGCGCTCGTGCCAGAGGGCCACGTTCTCCAGGGCCGCCACGGTGTAGCTGCGCAGCACCCGGGCCAGGCCGCTGATGCGTTCGCTGCGGATCGGGTTGCGCTTGTGGGGCATGGCCGAGCTGCCCTTCTGGCCCTTGGCGAAGTTCTCCTCCACCTCCAGCACGTCGGAGCGCTGCAGGTTGCGGATCTCAGTGCTGAAGCGCTCCAGGGAGGTGCCCACCAGGGCCAGGGTCTGGACGTACTCGGCATGGCGGTCGCGGCCGATCACCTGGGTGCTGGCGGTGTCGGGCTCCAGGCCCAGCAGCCGGCAGGTGATCGCCTCCACCTGCGGATCGGTGTTGGCGTAGGTGCCCATGGCGCCGCTGATCTGGCCCACGGCCACCACCCGCTCCAGCCGCTCCAGCCGCTCCCGGTTGCGCTCGGTTTCGGCCAGCCAGCCGGCCACCTTGAAGCCGAAGGTGATCGGCTCGCCGTGGATGGCGTGGGAACGGCCGATCATCACCGTGTCCTTGTGGGCCCGGGCCAGCCGGCGCAGGGCATCGGCGAGGCCATCGAGCTCGGTGCGCAGCAGGGCCACCGAGGCCTTCAGCTGCAGGGCCAGGCCGGTGTCCAGCACGTCGGAGCTGGTCATGCCCACGTGGATGTAGCGCCCCGCATCACCGACGTGCTCGTTGACGTTGGTGAGGAAGGCGATGACGTCGTGGCGCACCTCCGCCTCGATCTCCAGGATCCGCGGCACCTCGAAGGCCGCCTTCTCCCGGATCGTGGCCAGCGCCTCGGCGGGCACCCGGCCCAGCTCCACGTTGGCGGCGGTGGCGGCGATCTCCACCTCGAGCCAGCTCTGGAACTTCGCTTCCTCGCTCCAGATTCGGCCCATTTCGGGCAGGGTGTAACGCTCGATCAAGGGCCGGGCGGTGGCGAACGATCCCCCAACCTATCGAGCCGCCCTTACCGGCTCATGCGGCGGCGGTGAGGCGGCGGTAGGGCAGCTCCAGGTGCACCATCGACCCCCAGGCCTGCTGGCGCACCCAGCAGCGGGTGCCGCGGCGCCGGATCAGCTGGAAGGGGGGCAGATCCTCGGGATGGTCCCGCAGCCGCACGAAGCTTCCCGGATGGAGCAGTTCCACCACGTTGGATCCGGGGGCAGCCTTGGAACCAGGGGCGGCCATGGGAGGGAACCGGGGGAAGAAGGTTTCCATCCTGCGACTGTTCCGCGCTGAACCGTCCGCCCATCGGTTTTTGTTCGGTTTCGGTCGCTGTTCGGTGACAACATGCCGGTGGAGTGGCATGTCCCATGGCCGAACATCTGGATGGCCCGTAAGCAGCGGCTCGATCGCCGGCTGGTGGACCTGGGCCTGGTGGCCAGCCGCCAGCAGGCCCAGCAGCTGATCCGCGCCGGCCGGGTGCGCGGCGGCGGCGAGGTGCTCGACAAACCCGGCACCGAGGTGGCCGAGACCCTGACCCTGGAGGTGGAGCAGCCGCCCCGGTTTGTCTCCCGGGGGGGCGAGAAGCTGGAGGGGGCCCTGGCGGCCCTGCCGATCCAGGTGCAGGGCCGGGTGTGCCTCGACGGCGGCATCTCCACCGGCGGCTTCACCGACTGCCTGCTGCAGCACGGCGCCGTGCGGGTGTACGGCATCGATGTGGGCTACGGCCAGACGGCCTGGAGCCTGCGCTCCGATGAACGGGTGGTGCTGCGGGAGCGCACCAACCTGCGCCACCTCACCCCGGAGCTGCTCTACGGCGAGGGCGACCCCTGGCCCGACCTGGCGGTGGCCGATGTGTCGTTCATTTCCCTCACCCGGGTGCTGCTGGCCCTGCGGACCTTGCTGCAGCCGGCGGGCGAGGCGGTGCTGCTGGTCAAGCCCCAGTTCGAGGTGGGCCGCCAGCGGGTGGGCAAGGGGGGCGTGGTGCGGGACCCGGCGGCCCATGCCGATGCCATCGCCGGCGTGATCGCCGCTGCGAAGGAGCTGGACTGGCACCCGGCGGGGCTGGTGGCCTCGCCCCTCACCGGACCGGCGGGCAACCACGAATACCTGCTCTGGCTGGTGCCGCCCGCCGCCAGTCCCGCCGCCGCGGAGGGGGCGGACTGGCCCGGCAGAATCGCAGCATTGGTGAACGACACCCTGGCCAGGGACAGCCCAACGAAGCAGTCCCCGGCCGGGTCCTGAGGGGACCGCGGCCAGGGTCAGGGGATCAGGAGCGGGGAGCGTTCAGATGGCGCCGCTGTCGAGGTCGCCGGTGCGGATCCGGATCACCGAATCCACGGTGCTGATGAAGATCTTGCCGTCACCGATCTCGCCGGTGCGGGCCGCGTCCTGCACCGCCTGGACCACCGTGGCCACCCGGTCGTCGTCGACGACGATCTCGAGCTTGAGTTTCTGCAGGAATTCCACCGTGAATTCGGACCCGCGATAGCGCTCCACCTGCCCCTTCTGACGGCCGAATCCGCGCACCTCGCTCACGGTCATGCCGACGATGCCCGCATTGACAAGGGCGATCTTCACGTCCTCGAGCTTGAAGGGGCGGATGATGGCCTCGATTTTCTTCATGGCTGTGCTGCGGTCAGGAAGGCGACGGTTGGAGTCTCTCAGAGTCCCCGCCTGAAGGGGGGACGGCTCCATTACCGCCGAGCCTTGCCGGGGTCGTCGTAACGGTTGCTACGCCCGCTCCGGGCCGCTGACGGGAGGGCCGGGCCGCGATGGGCCGCCGTTCGGGGCTCCGCCTCCTCCGCCAGCTCCTGTACGGTCAAAAACCCCTTCCCGCTCCTCCCGACCATGGCTTCCGGTGTCGCCGACCAACCCCAGGGCAACGCGCCGCCGGCCCCGCCCCAGACCGTGACCCCCCTGTATGGCGAACGGGCCATCGCCGAGGCCCAGCTGATCTGTTTCCCCAACCCCCGGGAGGGCCGGCCCTACGAGGTGTCCATTGAACTGCCGGAGTTCACCTGCACCTGCCCCTTCTCCGGCTACCCCGATTTCGCCGTCCTGCGGCTGCTGTACCAGCCCGGCCCCCGGGTGCTGGAGCTCAAGGCCCTCAAGCTCTACGTCAACAGCTACCGCCACCGCTCCATCTCCCACGAGGAGGCCGCCAACCGGATCCTCGACGACCTGGTGGCCGCCTGCGACCCCCTCTGGATGCAGCTGGAGGCCGATTTCAACCCCCGCGGCAACGTCCACACCGTCGTGCGGGTCAGCCACGGCGAGCGCCGGCCCTGCTGAGTCAGGGCTGCTGAGTCAGGCCTGGGCTTCCAGCCGCTGCAGGAGCGCCGGCAGCTCGGCGGCGAAGGCGGTGAGGTTGCGGTTGCACAGGCCCGCCACGTGCAGCCGGCCCCCGGGCCCATCGGCGATGGCCCAGAGCTGGCGGGTGGCCACCAGGCTCAGGGCACCCCCCGCCAGGGCGATGGCGAAGCCCGTGTACACGAGGGGCACGCCGGGGTCCCGTTTGAACAGGATGCCGCTGGCGGGCAGCACGCTCGCCACCCGGATCGGCAGCCCCTTCACCTCCTGGGCCTCGCCGCCGGGCACCAGCTGGGCCAGGGCCACACCATCGGGGCCGAACACCTGCACCGGCCCCTGTTCGCTGGTGAGGCTCAGCAGCACCGGTTCGCTGCCATCGGGGCGGGTGGGCAGCACCAGCCCCCAGAGCTGGTCGCCCAGCTGGGGGAAGGTCTGCAGCGGCAGCTCCAGCACCGGGCTGCGGCCCAGCTGCAGGCTGATCGTCGCCAGGGACCAGTCGGCCTGGTAGAGCGTCATCCCCCGGTAGCGCAGGGGGTGGTTGACGCTGATGGCGGCTTCGGTGGTGGGGGCCCCATCGCCGGGGCTGATCAGCCGCAGGTTGGAGGAGAACTGCTCCGGCCGGCCGGCGGGATCCCGCTGGATGCGGAAGTCGTCGAGGGCCAGGGTCACCTGGGTGCTGCCGCGGCTGTCCAGCAGCTCCAGCTCCCGGCCCGGGGCCAGGAAGCGCTCCAGCCGCTGGCCCCCCAGGGCGCCCCAGGCGGCCCCCACCATCAGCACCACCATGCCGGCATGGACCAGCAGGGGACCCACCCGGCCGAGCACCCCCCGGCGGGCCGCCAGGCGGTCGTCCTGGCGGTGGATCTGCCAGCCGGCGCCGCGCAGATCGGCCTCCAGCCGCTCGAGGCCGGCGACGGGATGGTTGGTGACGAGGGTTTCGGCCACGCTCAGCTTGCTGAGCTGGCGCGGGCTGCGGTAGTCGATCCAGCGCAGCGAGGCCTGCAGGGCGGGCCACTGGCGGCGCCAGCTGCAGAGGATCAGCGACAGGCCCAGCCAGGCCAGCAGGGCCAGGAACCAGCCACTGGAATACACATGATCCAGTTGTAGGCGCAGCACCCCGTCGCCGTCCAGCACCCCCAGCCAGGGGGCGGGGTCGTAGAGCTGGTGGTAGAAGCTGGCCTCCTCCTTCTGGGGGACGGCCGTGCCGATGCCGCTGGCGATGGCGATGACCAGCAGCAGGCCGATCGCCAGGCGCAGGTCGGAGATCCAGGCGGCCAGGCGCTGCAGGGGGCGCCAGGGCGAGGCTGCCGTGCCGCTCATGGCAGCACCGACAGCAGGGTGAGGCCGCCGCTGGCCAGCAGCACCACGCCGCTGATCGGCGGCACCCACTGCCCCAGGCGGCGCAGCTGCAGCAGCCCCGGCAGGGAGGCGGCCACCGTGCCGGCCAGCAGCAGGGGCATCACCTGGCCGGCGCCGAAGCAGGCGAGCAGCACCAGGCCCACCAGGGGCTGGCCGGTCTGGGCCATCCAGGCCAGCAGCACGGCCAGCACCGGGGTGGTGCAGGGGGTGGCCGCCAGGCCGAAGGCCAGGCCGGCCGCCAGCGGCGCCAGCGGCGCCGGCACCCGCCTTCGCCAGCGTTCGGGGTCGGGCCCGGCCGGCAACGGCAGCCGCAGCACACCCAGCAGGTTGAGGCCCATCACCACGGCCACGACGGCCACCAGCAGCGGCAGCTGGCCGGGGATGCGGCCGTAGAGGCGGCCCATCAGGCCGCTGGCCAGGCCGAGCAGCACCAGGGCCGCCACGATGCCGGCCGCGAAGCTGACGCTGCGCTGCCAGGGGGCACGGCCCTGGCCCTCAGTGCCGAAGCCGGCCAGGTAGGCCAGGGTGACGGGCAGCAGCGAGAGGGAGCAGGGGCCGAGGCTGGTGAGCAGGCCGCCGCTGAACACCACCGCCAGGGTCAGGGGGCCGGGGTGGGCCAGGGAGCCCTGGAGCAGCAGTTCGCTGCTGCGGGCCCAGTCGGCGAACGGCAGCCCGGGGCTGAACATGGCCGATTCAGATTGTCATCAGGGCTCAGCCTATCGGGGCAGGCCGGGGGGCCCGCCGGCGGGGCCGGACCGGTTCGAGCCCGGAGGACTCCAGGGAGCAGCGCAGCAGCAGGCCCGCCAGGAACAGGCTGCTGAGCAGGGAGTTGCCCCCGTAGCTGATCATCGGCAGGGGCAGGCCGGTGGTGGGCATCGAGCCGCTGGCCACGGCGATGTTGAGGATCGACTGGCCCACCAGCAGGGTGGTGCAGCCGATGGCCACCAGGCGGTGCTGGTTGCTGCGGCAGGCCAGGGCCACCCGCAGGCCCACGAAGCCGAAGATCATCAGGAACAGCAGCAGCATCACCGAGCCGACGTAACCGAACTCCTCGGCGAAGACCGCGAAGATGAAATCGGTGGTCTGGATGGGCAGGTACTGGAGCTTCTGGGTGGAGAGCCCGAAGCCCGAGCCGAGCACGCCCCCCGAGCCGATGGCCAGCAGGCTCTGCACCAGCTGGTAGCCATCCCCCTGGGCGACGCGCCAGGGGTTGAGGAAGGAGGTGACCCGGTCGAGCTGGTAGGGGTTGATCATGATGCTGATGCTGCCCAGCACGATCCCGCCGCCGGCGGCCCCCAGCAGCAGCGTCAGGGGCAGGCCGCCGGCCAGGGCCATCAGCCACAGCAGCAGGCCCAGCAGGGCGGCGGTGCTGAGGTTGGGCTGCTTGAGGATCAGCAGGATCACCACCCCGAAGATGCCGATCCAGAGCAGTTTCTGGTCGAGGGCGATGCGGCGCCAGTGGGAGAAGATCACCGCGCCCTGCAGCACGATGAAGGGCTTGATCAGCTCCGAGGGCTGCAGCTGCACCGGGCCGAGCACCAGCCAGCGGCTGGCCCCGTTGACGGTGGTGCCCACCACCAGGGTGGCGGCCACCATCAGGGCCCCCACCAGCAGGGCCGGCGCGGCCAGGTGCAGCCAGCGCCGCATCGTCGTGCGCATGGCCAGCCAGAGCAGGCCCCAGCTGGCCACCAGCCAGATGGCCTGGCGCTTGACGTAGTAGGCCCCGTCCCCCATCTCCCGCTCGGCCACCCACCAGCTGGCGGAGGTGAGCACCAGCAGGCCCACCAGGCTCCAGAGGGCCACCAGGCCGAGCAGCAGGCGGGCTTCCGCGGGCCACTGCTGCCAGGGCAGCGGCAGCAGGCCGGCGCCGGGACGGCCGTTCAGCAGGCGGGGGGCAGGGGTGGACAAGGCCGCGGGAGGGTTCCGGGAATGGCCCATTCAGCCGTGACGGAGGTGGGTTTGTCGAGTCGCGGTGAACATTTCGCCGCCCGCGCCCTTGGCGCCGCCGGGGCCGCCGGAGGCCGGCCGCTCGAGGCCAACAAAAAAGCCCGGCCATGGGCCGGGCGGATGGGTGGGGGCGCCGTGGCGTCCTCAGTTGCCGCAGTTCTGCTGACGACGGCCGGTGGCCAGTTCCACCTTCAGGATCCTGCCGCCCTGCTTCATGATCCGCTGCTGTTCGGCGAACCAGCTGTGGTAGGGCACCCACTTGGTGAAGTAGGTGTTCTGCAGCTCCCTCTGGCTGCGCACCTTTTCGGGGCAGGGGATGCAAGCCGTGATCTTGAACAGGCGCATGGGGTGATCCTCGGAAAACGTGCCGTGGTGGGGGCGTTGCTGGGGATCAGTTGCCCAGGCCGGAGCTGATGTAGTCGAAGTAGACGCCCATCTCACGACCGGCATCGGGACCGACGAGGGAGGCGGTGGCTTCCTTCATGGCCTGGATCGACTGCACCGTGGCGCCGATGGGCACACCCAGGGAGTTGTAGGTCTCCTTGAGGCCGTTCAGCACGCGCTCGTCGAGGATCGACGTGTCACCGGCCAGCATGGCGTAGGTGGCGTAGCGCAGGTAGTAGTCGAGGTCGCGGATGCAGGCCGCGTAACGGCGGGTGGTGTACATGTTGCCGCCCGGACGGGTGATGTCCGAGTAGAGCAGGGCCTTGGCGACGGCTTCCTTGATGATGGCCGAGGCGTTGGCGCTGATCGTGGCGGCGGCACGCACCCGCAGCTCACCGCTGGCGAAGTACTGCTCAAGGCGGCCCATGGAGCTGCCGTCGAGATAGAGCCCCTGGACGTCGGCCTGGTTGATGACGTTGGTGATGGCGTCTTGCATGGATCCTGGGTTTGATGGCTTTGGACGATAGGGAGGTGAAACCTCAGGAGAGGGCGCCGACCACGTAGTCGAAGTAGAAGCCGGCCTCTTCGGCGTCGGAGCCGGTGAGGAGGCCCGTGGCTGCGGTCTTCATCTCGCGCACGGCTTCCGCCATGGCTTCGAGGGGGGTGCCGAGGGCGCGATACATCTCGCGGGCCCCGATGACGCCGATCTCTTCGATCGGGGTCACATCCCCGGCGACCACGCCGTAGGTGACCAGGCGGAGGTAGTAGTCCATGTCGCGCAGACAGGAAGCCGTCATCTCCTCGCCGTAGGCGTTGCCGCCGGGGGAGACGAGATCGGGGCGCTTCTGGAAAAGCTGGCCTCCGGCCTGCTTCACGATGCGCTCCCGGCTTTCAGCCAGGACCTGGGCGACGCGCAGACGACGCTGACCCCCTGCCACGAACGACTTGATCTGGTCAAGTTCGCCAGGGCTGAGGTAGCGGGCTTCGGCGTCCGCGTTGATGATCGAGTTGGAGACGATGCTCATGCAGTTCTGCCTCGAAACAAGCGGTCACCGTGAAGGAGACCGGTATCCGGTGGGTAAGGGTGATCGGCTTGGCCGACCGTCGCATCATTCTGTGGCAAGGGCCGTCGCTCCCATGGGGGCCGGTAACAGTTCTTCACGGCGGATCGGCCCGCGAGATCCCTTGGCTTGCAACGGCTTTGGCGGGAGTTGTTATCACCGTCCAGGCGCAGCAATTGTTCATCTTTTCAGCTTGCCGTCCTCGGCACCGCAGGTGCATCGACAGCCCAATCTCTTCGTCTCGTTGTAGAGACGGACCAAAAGAAACCCCCCGGGTCAGACCCGGGGGATCATCGGATGCGCCGATGGGCACCCCTCGTCGGGCGCCCATTATGGCCCGGGGGCTGATCAGATCGCGCCCTTCAGCGAGGGGGTGAGCCCGGCGTTGCCGCCGTAGAGGGAGGCGGTGCGGTTCACGGTCGTCAGGGGCACGCCATCCTCGGTGCCGAGGCCGCGCAGGTAGGGCACGGTGTCCTGGCCGAAGGCGGTGGCGTACTCCCGGGCGTTGAGCAGTTCGGCGACGGCGGCCTGCTGGCCGGCGGTGGCGCGGGTGGCCAGGAACCGGCTCACTTCCGCCGGCATGGCGGCACGGCCGAGCAGGGCCAGGTAGGCGGCCGAGGCGGCCCGCAGGGGCGCCATCCGCTGCAGTCGCTGCTGGAACAGATCGCTGCCGGCGATCTGGGCCACGAACTCGGCCACCGAGAGCTGACCGTCGCGCAGCTGGGATTCGGGATCCATCTGGCGCTCGGCCGCGAAGGGCACGCGGTTCAGAAGTTGGCGGTAGACCGCCTGCACCACCTCCTGCACCTGGGTCTCGCTGGGATCGCGGAGCAGCTGTACGGGCCTCGACAGGCTCTGACGGCGACGGAAGCCCTGGGGGGCGCCCGGCCGCAGGGCCTTGGCCATGGCACCGTCGGGGGCGGTGGCGGCTCCGCTCAGCAGGTTGGTGCCCACCAGGGCCTTCCAGCCGCCGGCGATGCCGATGGCGGCGGGGGCCACGTAGCCATTGCCGCCGCTGGAGACGCCGCTGCGCCAGACGGGGGCGGCCCCACCGCCGGGCTGCCAGGGGGACTGGCTCCAGCTGCGGGTGGGGGCCGGGGGCTCCCGAAGGCTTCCGGGACCGCTGGTGACGCCCGTGGCGGCCGAGGCACTCTGGCCGCCGGCCACCTCCGCCTTCCACTGCCCCCGCACCTTGGGCCGGGCGGGCAGGTTGCGGGGGACCAGATCGCCGACAGTGCGGATCTCCTGGGCCACCGGCACGGTGGGCCGCTGCAGGGGGGTGATGTCCGCGACCGTCTCGAGGGTGCGCACCAGACCCGGGACGCGGCGGGCGTTGCGATCGGCCGGGGTGATGAAGCGCTCGTAGGGGACCGTGTCCTCGCCGAAGCAGTCGTTGTATTCGCGGCCTTCGATCATGGCGTCGACGACGCCGTAGAAGCCCTTGCGGGCGGCGGTGTCGAAGTAGGCGTTGATCTCCCAGCGGCCGAAGGTGGGCCGGCCGAGGAGGCGGCGGTGCATCACCTCGATGGCCTTGGTGATGTACAGGCCGCTCCAGTAACGACGGCGGAAGGCGTTGGAGCGGGCCACCTGGCGCACGAACTCCCGCAGGCTGATGTCGCCGTTCTCGAGCTTGATCTCCTCCACCTTGTTGCGCTCACCGGCGTAGCCGGCGGTGCCGAGCACCTGCACGTAGACCGCGTTGATGACGGCCTGGGTGCTGGATTCGGTGCCGCGGATGCTGGGCTGGCCGCCCCGGCGGGGGGTGGAGCTGCCGCCGGTGGCGATCTGGCGCAGGCGCACCACCTTCGGCCCCACCCGGCGCGGGGTGGCCTTGCGGAACTGGGCGCTGTCCATGGGCCCGGGCTGGGCCATGCCGTTGCCGATCAGGATCCGGCGGGTGTCGTAGCTGAAGGGGGCCGGGCGGGTGGCCACCGACGCCGTGCTGGAGGGGAAGATCGCCCCGTAGGTGAGGGCCAGGGGATCGTTGCCGCCGCCGTAGGGGTGCTGGTCGGCGAGGGGCTGGCGGTAGGAGGCGTAGAGGGTGATGTACTGGGGCGCCCCCTCGAATGGCGCACTGAAGCGGAAGAGGTTGCGGTTGGAGCCCCAGCCGGCGCTCTCCTGGGCCTCTTCGCCGATGTCGCGGAGGTAGGGGACCGTCTCCTCACCGAAGACCCGGGCGTACTCCATGCCGTTGACCAGGGCATCGACCAGGCCGTTGAGCCCCTTGGCGCTGACGATGGCGAAGTACTGGCGGAACTCCTCGATCGAGCTCACACCGCGGCCCAGGAAGTGGCGGAAGGCGAGCTCCACCACCCGGCTGTTGGAGAAGCGGCCGTAGAACTGGCGCCGGTAGACCTTGCTGCGGCCGAGGGCGCGGATGAACTCCCGCATCGAGAGCTGGCCCTGGCGCACCTGGGTGGCCTCCACCGGGCACACCACCTGGGAGTAGCCCTTGACGATGTCCCGCTCGAACACCTGGCGGTAGGCGGCCCGGATGACCTCGGCCTTCTCGGCACCGGAGAGGCCTGGCTTCATCACGAAGCGCTGGGCGCCTTCGGCGGCGAGGGCATAGATCGCCGGCAGCTGCAGGCCCTGGTTGACCGGGCTGCCCAGGCGGGCCCGGGTGGAGGGGGTGGGGATCTCGAGCTCCTTGAGGAGCACGTTGAAGCAGTCGATCACCAGCTGGCGGGAGTCCGGCTCCCCCTTGAACAGTCCGGCCGCGGCGGCGCGCATCTCCTGCAGGGCCACGTTGGTGGCGGCCAGGGAGCAGGCCTTCTCGAGCACGTCCCGCAGGCCCCGGGTGTTCACCGCCAGGATGCTGGGATCGCCGGCGATCACGGCATAGCCCACGTAGCGGAGGAACCAGGCCAGGTCCCGCAGCGACTTGCGCATGCGGGCGTTGCCGTAGATCGCCACCGAGATGGGGTTGAAGCCGCTGGGCAGCACGACCCGCACGTCGGCGTCGGCCTGGACACCCTCGAGGATGCGGCCGAGCAGACCGCTGCCGCCGGAGCCCTGGGCGAAGGTGCGCACCGACCGCTGGAACGCGGCCTGGTCGGCGGCGAGGGCGACCCCATCGCCCGCTCCGGCGCTGGGGGTGCTGAGGGGGGCGTCGAGATAGGAGAGGGGCGTGCCGCCGGTGAAGATCCGGTTGGCGGCCCGGGCCACGATCGCGTCGGCGTTGGCGGAGATCCGTCGGGCGGCTTCGACGCGGATCTGGCCGCTGCGGAAGAAGGTGGTCAGGGCGTCCAGTTCGCCGCCGTCGGGGAAACGGTCCTGTTGCTCCGCCTTCCGGACGCTGGAGAGCGGCAGGGTGTCGTAGCGCTGGGGGGCGACCCTGGTGCTGCCGCTGCTGGCGGTCACGGTCATGAACGAGAGCGAGCCGGGCTGGGTCACGTTACGGCTGGCCCCCTGGCCCCCCGGGGCGGGATGAACAAATGTTTGCAGCCTTCCGAGACGCTCACGCTGAACGGCGGCCGGCGCCGTGGAATGCTGCCGGAACCCGCACCAAGGCATTGATGGATCACCCCCCGGAGGCCCCGCTGGATGCCGCCACGCCGGTGGTGAGCGCCTTCTACGACCGCTTCCCCTACCCGGGGGACCCCCTCCAGGACGGTCCGCCGCCGGGATACAACTGGCGCTGGTGCGTGGACAGCGTGGTGGCGGCCGTGGACGGGTCCCTGCCGCCGCCGCCGCGGCCCTGGCGGATCCTCGACGCCGGCTGCGGCACCGGGGTGAGCACCGACTACCTCTGCCACCTCAACCCGGGGGCCACCGTGCTGGCGGTGGACATCAGCGCCGGCGCCCTGGCGGTGGCCCGGGAGCGCACCGCCCGCTCCGGGGCCGCCGCCCGGGTGGCGGAGCTGCGCATCGAGCAGCGCAGCCTGCTCGACCTGGCGGGGGAGGGCCCCTTCGACTACATCAACTCGGTGGGGGTGCTGCACCACCTCGACCGGCCCGAGGAGGGGCTGCGGGCCCTGGTGCCCCTGCTGCGGCCGGGGGGGCTGCTGCACCTCTTCCTCTATGCCGACGGCGGCCGCTGGGAGATCCACCGCACCCAGCGGGCCCTGGCCCTGATGGGGGTGGGCACCGGACCGGCGGGTCTGCGGCTGGGCCGGGAGCTGTTCGCCACCCTGCCCGAGACCAACCGCCTGCGGCGGCACCACGAGCAGCGCTGGGCCCTCGACACCGCCGCCGATGCCAACTTCGCCGACATGTACCTCCACCCCCAGGAGACCAGCTACGACCTGGAGCGCCTGTTCCGCTTCGTCGACCAGCCCGGGATCCGCTTCGCCGGTTTCTCCAATCCCGAGGTCTGGGATCCGGCCCGGCTGCTGCAGGGGGAACTGCTGGAGCGGGCCCGGGCGCTGCCGGCGCGGCAGCAGTGGGCCCTGGTGGAGAGCCTTGATCCCGACATCAGCCACTTCGAGTTCTTCCTGCGCCGCCAGGAGGGCGACGGGGCACCGGAGGCGGAGGCGGCGGCCTGGAGCGACACGGCGCCGCAGTCGTGGACCGACGAAGCCCTGCTGGCGGCCGGGGGCGAGTGCAACCGCTGCCTGTGGGGCTGGCCCTCCACGGCGCTGCTGGGTCCCGACCTGCGTCCCCTGACCCTCACGGAGGAGGAGCTGGCCCTGATGGAGGCCCTGGAGGCGGCCCCCGCCGGCACGCCGATCGGGGCGCTGCCCCTGGGCCAGGGCCCCGCCGAGCGGGTGGCGGTGGCGCGGCGGCTGCTGGCGGAGCGGGTGCTTCTGTTGCTTAAAGCCTGAACGGGCCGAGTGATAAAGTCCGCACGCCAAGACGGAGCCTCGTCGGTTGCAGGCTGCCCTGACCCCCTCCCCGGATGCCGTCCCCCCCGCGGAGACGTCGACCGAAGAGGTCGCAGTCCATCCGGCCAACGAGCCTCTCCCCCAGCCTGAACTCCCCGCCGCCCCGGCGACGGTGAACAACGGCATGGACGGTTACCTGCGGCTGCAGCGCCGGATGCTTCTTTCCACGGTCTGTGCCACCGCCCTGGCGGTGCCTCTCACGGCCCTGTGGTTCGACCTCCCCACCGCTTTCAGCCTGCTGGTGGGAGCCCTGGCGGGACTCCTGTACCTCCGCCTCCTGGCCCGCAGCGTCACCCGCTTCGGCGTCGAAACCAAGGGGGTGGGCAAGGCCCAGCTGCTGGTGCCGGTGGTGCTGGTGGTCGCGGCCGCCAGGCTCCCCGTCCTCGAGATCCTGCCCGCCGTCCTGGGCTTTCTCCTCTACAAGCCCGCCCTGATCGTTCAGGCCGTCCTCGACACCTGATCCCGCTTCAGCCGCTCCGGCGGCCCTCTTCAGCCGCCTTGCGGCCCCCGACGTTCCGCCAGGTCCTATCCCCGATGGCTCCGTTGCCCCTCGCCCTTCCCTTCGCCGCCCTCGAGGTTGGCCAGCACCTCTACTGGCAGCTCGGCAATTACAAGATCCACGGCCAGGTCTTCCTGAGCTCCTGGGTCGTGATCGGCGCCCTCCTCGCCGTGGTGGTGGTGGGCACGCGCCGCCTGGAGCGCGACCCCCGGGGCGTCCAGAACCTGCTGGAGTTCCTCTGGGATTACCTGCGCGACATCGCCCGCGAATACATCGGCGAGAAGGCCTACCGCGACTGGCTTCCCTTCATCGGCACCCTGTTCCTGTTCATCTTCGTGAGCAACTGGGGCGGGGCCCTGATCCCCTGGAAGCTGGTCCACCTGCCCAACGGTGAACTGGGCGCCCCCACCGCCGACATCAACACCACCATCGCCCTGGCGCTGCTGGTGTCGCTGGCCTACTTCTATGCGGGCCTGAGCCGCAAGGGTTTCCGGTACTTCGAGTACTACGTGGAACCCACGCCGATCATGCTCCCCTTCAAGATCGTCGAGGACTTCACCAAGCCCCTCTCGCTCTCCTTCCGTCTGTTCGGCAACATCCTTGCCGACGAACTGGTGGTGGCGGTGCTGGCCTTCCTGGTGCCCCTGGTGGTGCCCCTGCCGGTGATGTTCCTCGGCCTGTTCACCAGCGCCATCCAGGCCCTGATCTTCGCCACCCTGGCGGCCTACTACATCGGTGAGGCCGTCCACGAGGAGCACCACTAGGTCTCCCGCCCGCCGGCCCGTTCCCTCGGTCTGGCAAACTCTCTGCGCGCAGGTCCGGCTCGATCCGGGCCCGCCTTCCCAGGTGTCCCCGGCGCAGGGTTCTCGACAAGGTTCCTTCCGCGCTTCCCCGGCGCCCCACATTTCTAACCCCACCATGGATTCCCTTACTTCCGCTGCGTCCGTCGTGGCTGCTGGTCTTGCCGTCGGTCTCGGCTCCATCGGTCCTGGCATCGGCCAGGGCACCGCTTCCGGCGGCGCCGTCGAAGGCATCGCCCGCCAGCCCGAAGCCGAAGGCAAGATCCGCGGCACCCTGCTGCTCTCCCTGGCCTTCATGGAATCGCTGACCATCTACGGCCTGGTGGTCGCCCTGGTGCTGCTGTTCGCCAACCCCTTCTCCTGATCGGAGGCCATCGCGGGGATGAGTGGGCCGCCCGTCCGTTGCGGCCCTTCTCCACCCCCGGCTCCGTCCACGCCTGCACCACCGCCCGCCTTATTGCCCCATGACCAGCTGGCTTCTGCTCGCCGAGGCAGGTGCGACCGCAGGGTCGCCCGAGGGAGGTCTGTTCGACCTCGACGCCACCCTGCCGCTCATGGCGCTGCAGGTGGTGATCCTCACCTTCATTCTCAACAGCCTGTTCTTCCGACCGGTCGGCAAGGCCGTCGAGGACCGTGAGGGCTACATCGCCACCAGCCGGACCCAGGCCAAGGAGAAGCTGGCCCAGGCCGAGCGCCTCGAGGCCGACCTCAAGGAGCAGCTGAAGGGGGCCCGACTTGAGGCCCAGAAGGTGATCCTCGAGGCGGAACAGGATTCCGACCGTCTCTACCGGGAGGCCCTGGCGGTGGCCCAGGCCGAAGCGATCGCCAGCCGCGAAAGCGCCCGCAGCAAGATCGACGCTCAGCGCTCCGAAGCCCTGAGCGTCCTCGAGGCCGATGCCGACAGGCTCGCCGACCTCATCGTCGACCGTCTCCTGACCGCCTCATGATGATCTCTCCTCTCCTGGCCAGCCACGGCAGCTTCGGCCTCAACTTCGACATCTTCGAGACCAACATCATCAACCTGGCGATCGTCATCGCCGGACTGACCTGGTTCCTGAGGGGATTCCTCGGCGGGATCCTGGAGCGCCGCCGCGAGCGCATCCTGGCCGAACTCAAGGATGCCGAGGAGCGCCTGAAGGCGGCCACCGCCTCCCTGGCCGAGGCCCAGAAGAGCCTGGGTGAGGCCCGCACCCGCGCCGAGAAGATCCGCGCCGACGGCAAGGCCCGGGCCGAGGCCATCCGTTTCGACAGCGAGAAGCGCACCGTCGAGGAGATGGCCCGCCTCAAGCAGGACTCCCAGTCCGATCTGGATTCGGAGATCTCCCGCGTCAGCCGGCTGCTGCAGCGCGAGGCGGCCGAGATGGCCATCGCCAAGGCCCTGGTGAGCCTGCCCGGTCGCCTCGACGCCAGCGCCCAGGCCCGGCTGATCGATCAGTCCATTCAATCGATGGGGAACGCCTGATGCCTCTGCTCAACACCATCACCACCCCCTACGCCGACGCCTTCCTGCAGGTGTGCGACGCCAACGGCGACACCGAGGCGGTGATCGATCAGGCCCGGGCGATCCTCGCCCTCTGGCACGACTTCAGCGACCTGCGTGAGGCGATGGCCTCCCCGGTTCTTGAGGTCGAGGGCAAGAAGGCGGCCCTGGAGCAACTCTTCGGCAAGGACATCTCCCCCTCCTTCCTCAACCTGCTCAAGCTCCTGGCCGACCGCCAGCGCATCGGTTTTCTCGATGCCGTTCTGGAGCGGCTCCTGGAGCTCTACCGCGAGCAGAACCAGATCGCCCTGGCCACCGTGACCTCGGCGAGCCCCCTCAGCGAGGAGCAGCAGGAGCTGCTCGCCGAGAAGGCCAAGGCCGTGGCCGGCACCGACAAGGTGGAGATCAGCCTTGCGGTGGATCCCGCCCTGATCGGCGGGTTCGTCCTCAGTGTCGGTTCCCGGGTGATCGACGCCAGCCTCGCCGGCCAGGTCCGGCGCCTCGGCCTGTCGCTCGCCAACGTGAGCTGACGCCTCCCCCCCTCCCCTCCTCTCCTCACTTCATCGCCTCCCCTCCGGGGACTCCCATCCATGGTTTCCATCCGCCCCGACGAGATCAGCGCCATCCTCAAGAAGCAGATCGCCGACTACGACAAGTCGGTCTCTGTCAGCAACGTCGGCACCGTCCTGCAGATCGGTGATGGCATCGCCCGGGTCTACGGCCTGGAGCAGGTGATGGCCGGTGAGCTGGTGCTGTTCGAGGACGGCACCGAGGGCCTGGCGCTGAACCTCGAGGACGACAACGTCGGCGTCGTGCTGATGGGCGAGGGCCTGGGCATCCAGGAGGGCAGCACCGTCAAGGCCACCGGCCGCATCGCCGCGGTGCCGGTGGGCGACGCCATGCTGGGCCGGGTGGTGAACGCCCTGGGCCAGCCGATCGACGGCAAGGGTGAGATCGCCACCACCGAGACCCGCCTGATCGAGTCGATGGCGCCCGGCATCATCCAGCGCAAGTCGGTGCATGAGCCGATGCAGACCGGCATCACGGCCATCGACGCCATGATTCCCATCGGCCGCGGCCAGCGCGAGCTGATCATCGGCGACCGCCAGACCGGCAAGACCGCCATCTGCATCGACACCATCCTCAACCAGAAGGGTGAGGACGTGGTCTGCGTCTACGTGGCCATCGGCCAGAAGAACGCCTCGGTGGCCAACGTGGTGGAAGTGCTGCGTGAGCGCGGCGCCCTCGACTACACCGTGGTGGTGGCGGCCAGCGCCTCGGAAGCCGCGGCCCTGCAGTACCTGGCCCCCTACACCGGCGCGGCCATCGCCGAGTCCTTCATGTACAAGGGCAAGGCCACCCTGGTGGTGTACGACGACCTCACCAAGCAGGCCCAGGCCTACCGCCAGATGTCCTTGCTGCTGCGCCGTCCCCCCGGTCGTGAGGCCTACCCCGGCGACGTCTTCTACTGCCACAGCCGCCTGCTGGAGCGGGCCGCCAAGCTCTCCGACGCCATGGGCAAGGGCAGCATGACCGCCCTGCCGATCATCGAGACCCAGGCCGGCGACGTCTCGGCCTACATCCCCACCAACGTGATCTCGATCACCGACGGCCAGGTGTTCCTCAGCTCCGACCTGTTCAACTCCGGCCTGCGGCCCGCCATCAACGTGGGCATCTCCGTGAGCCGGGTGGGTGGCGCCGCCCAGACCAAGGCCATCAAGAAGATCGCCGGCACCCTGAAGCTGGAGCTGGCCCAGTTCGACGAACTGGCCGCCTTCTCCCAGTTCGCCTCCGACCTCGACGCCGCCACCCAGGCCCAGCTGGCCCGGGGCAAGCGTCTGCGTGAACTGCTCAAGCAGCCCCAGTTCAGCCCCCTGATCCTGGCCGAGCAGGTGGCGGTGGTCTACGCAGGCGTCAAGGGTCTGATCGACGACGTGCCCGTGGAGCTGGTGCCCCAGTTCGCCCGCGAACTGCGTGAGTACCTCAAGAGCAACAAACCCGAGTACATCAACAAGGTGCAGACCGAGAAGGTGTTGAGCGACGAGTCCGAGGCCATGCTCAAGGAAGCCATCGTCGAGGTCACCTCCTCGATGCTGGCCGCCGCCTGAGGAGCCACCACCGATGGCCAATCTCAAGGCAATCCGTGACCGGATCAGTTCGGTCAAGAACACCCGCAAGATCACCGAAGCCATGCGGCTGGTGGCCGCTGCCAAGGTGCGCCGTGCCCAGGAGCAGGTGCTGCGCACCCGCCCCTTCGCCGACCGTCTGGCCCGGGTGCTGCAGAATCTCGAGTCCCGCATGGGCTTCGAGGGTGCCGACTCACCGCTGCTGGCCGAGCGCCGGCCGGTGAGCACCATCACCCTGCTGGTGGTCACCGGCGACCGGGGTCTCTGCGGCGGCTACAACGCCAACGTGATCCGCCGGGCCGAGCAGCGCTTCGCCGAGCTCAAGGGCCAGGGCTTCACGGTGGACATGGTGCTGATGGGCCGCAAGGCCATCACCTACTTCACCAACCGCTCCTACCCGATCCGGGCCACTTTCACCGGCCTGGAACAGGTGCCCACCTCCCAGGAGGCGGGCGAGATCGCCAACGAAGTGCTCGCCGAGTTCCTCTCCGCCAGCACCGACCGGGTGGAGATCGTCTTCACCCGCTTCATCAACCTGGTGAGCTCCCAGCCGGTGGTCCAGACCCTGCTGCCCCTCGATCCCCAGGGCATCGCCAGTTCCGATGATGAGATCTTCCGTCTCATCACCCGCGACGGCCGCCTCGGGGTGGAGATCGGCAAGGTGGAGAACGCCCAGCCGGCCCTGCAACCGGACTTCGTGTTCGAGCAGAGCCCGGAGCAGCTGCTCAATGCCCTGCTGCCCCTCTACCTGGCCAACCAGCTGCTGCGCTCCCTCCAGGAAGCCGCCGCCAGCGAACTGGCCAGCCGGATGACGGCCATGAACAACGCCAGCGACAACGCCAAGGCGCTCGCCAAGACCCTCACCCTCGACTACAACAAGGCCCGCCAGGCCGCCATCACCCAGGAGATCCTGGAAGTGGTGGGTGGCGCGGCGGCGATGGGCTGACGCTCAGCTCCAGGTGGCCGGTGGCGGCATCCCGCTCCCGGCCCAGTTGCCAGCCTTCGGTCCGGACCAGCAGCAGTTCCATGGTCGTTCGCACGCGGCTTCCGTGGCAGAGATGGCCGCCCATCGTGCGGCCCTCGGCATCCGCCACCACCAGGTGCAGGTGGGCTCCGTCCCTGCTCAGACTCCCTGCCAGCAGGATCACCTCCTGCGGACCGGCCAGCACGGTGCCTTCGTCCTGATCTGCGAAGCGCAGCACGGGACTCTCCAGGCTGCCGATCCCGCAGACCACGAAGCCGCAGAGCTCCGGATCCGCCCGGACCCGTTGTTCCAGTTCCCTGCGCAGATCCACACCCGGCGGCAGACGGAGGGGGTGGTACGTCATGGCGTGGCGTTGGCCCGAGGGGTCAGGAGCCGCAGCGGTAGCCCTTGTCGCGGAAGACCCCCAGACAGGCATCCACGGCCGCGGAGTCGTACAGACGACCGCGGTTGGTTTCGATCTCCCTGAGGGCGGCATCGGATCCCAGTCCCGCCCGGTACGGGCGGTGGGCACACATGGACTCCACCACGTCGGCCACCGCCACGATGCGGGATTCCAGGAGCAGCTGGTCGCCGGCGAGGCCGTTGGGGTAGCCGCTGCCGTCCATCCGCTCGTGGTGTTCGAGGACGATGCGGGCAATCGGCCAGGGGAAGGCCACGTCCTTGAGGATCTCGTGGCCGGCCTCGACATGCTCCTTGATCAGGTCGTACTCGTGGCGGCTGAGCTTGGTGGGCTTGCAGAGAATCTCCGCCGGCACCGTGATCTTGCCGATGTCATGCACGGACGCCGCCAGCCGCACGCCTTCCAGTTCCCTGGGCGGGAGTCCCAGATCTTCCCCGATGGCGACCGCCAGGTTGGCCACCCGCTTCTGGTGACCGGCGGTGTAGGGGTCCCGCATCTCCGCCATCCCCCCCAGCACCGAGAGCAGCTGCCGGTAGAGGAGCTCCTGCTGTCTGAGGGTGTCGACCCATCCGGCCTCCGCCAGCTCCCTGGCGATGAGGCTGCCGAGACGGGTGGCGATCGTGTCGAGCAGCAGCCGCTCCTCCGCCAGGAAGGGGCCCTCGCCGGCCGCCTCGAAACGGTCGATGTAGCCCACGCTCACCGACCCGTGGGCGGTGCCCCTGACCCTGATCTCCGCGGACTGCACCGACCGGCAGAGCTCCAGATCGCCCGTCTGATAGCAGCGCTCGCCGCGTCGGATTCTGGCGACGGCGCTGCCCGCATGCAGCCAGGCCTCCGGGATGGTCGCCACGATCTGCTCGAGCATGGCGTCGATCGGGCCCTGGCTGCTGCTGATGATGGATTCGATCTGCTGGAGGCAGTGGAGTTCCTTCATCCGCTCCGTCAGGGCCTGCTCCAACGGCAACGACAGACCGGAGGGGGAGCAGGTCGCCACGGGTAGGGCCGCTGACCGTGCGCCATTGGAGCCGTTTCCCTTCCCTATGGAAGCGTCCATATCCGCCTCAATCCCAGAGGAGCAGAACGGCACGAAGCGCCTGCAACGGCGGTCGGTGTGTTTCTGTTGTCTTCACGCTACACCGCTGTCAGCGTCCTCGCATCTGTTCTGCTGCACGGCGGCTCACGGCCGGGCGCTCCTGCCTGGGGATTCCGTGGGCCAGAGCGGCGGCCGGGACCATCACGGACGCCAGCGGGGGACCGACCGCATTGCCCACCACGGGGATCCCCTCCCGCTGGAGCAGCTCGGCCTGGGTGTCGCCATTGGGATCCCGTTTGGTCACGCCCAGGCTTCCATCCGCTGACACGACCCGGTACCAGGGGACATCCAGCTTGGCGCCGTCCTCCAGCTGGCTGAGGATGTAGGCGACATGCCTGGGCATCACCGCCAGATGCTCGCCGATCGATTGGTAGGTGGTGAGCTTCGATTCGGGAATCGACGCGACCACCGTGAGAACCTGCCCCTTGATGCGCGCAAAAGCCTCGGACTTCGCCATCGAGGACTAGCTATGGCCGCGCAGATCGATGATCACATTACCCTTCTTTCGTCCCGTGTCGACATACCGATGGGCCGCCACGATCTGCTCGAAGGAATAGATCCGGTCGATCACCGGTTGGAACGCTCCCGCCTCCGCCAGGGCGGCCAGATGGTGCAGATCGTCCACCTTCACGGTCGCGGGTCCGGCGATGACGCGTCGGTCGCTCGTCAGCGACACCCACACCCCCCGCAGCATCTCGGGCAGCCCGGCCAGCACCAGCAACAGCCTTCCACCCGGTTTCAATGAGCGACGGCAGCGCGCGAACGGGGCGTTGCCGACCGTGTCGACAATCACGTCGTAGGTGATGCCGTTCCGGCTGAAGTCGTCCCGGGTGTGGTCGATGACATGGGCCGCCCCGAGGCGACGCACCAGATCGAGGTTCGCCGTGCTGCACACCCCGGTGACCTCAGCTCCGGCGCGGCGGGCCAGCTGGACAACGGCCGTGCCCACCGCTCCGGAGGCCCCGTTCACCAGCAGCCTCTCGCCGGGTCGTACCCTCGCCCGGCGCAGGAAATCCAGGGCCGTCGTGCCGCCGAAACACAGCGCCGCAGCCGTTTCGTCCGAGAGGGCGGGCGGGGTGGCCACCACCAGACCGTCCTGGGGCAGGCAGAGGTACTCGGCATGGCAGCCGAGGCGGGTGTCGCTGAAGGCGAAGACCCGCTCGCCCACCCGGAAGCGGCTCACCCGCGGGCCCACCGCGGCGACGATGCCGGCCAGCTCCGAGCCGAGGACGGGCTGCCGGGGTTTCCGCAGGCCGAACACCAGTCGCATGATCAGCCCGAAACCCGCCGGCACCGTCTGGCTGCGAATCCGCCAGTCCGCCGAGCTGACCGTGGTGACAAGGATCCGGATCAGGATCTCATCGTCCTTCGGGGTGGGTGTGGCGAGCTCCCGGATCTGGAGCACCTCCGGCGGCCCGTAGCGTTCGGCGACAATGGCTTTCATGGCAGGGGGGGTCCGAGAAAGGAGCTGTAGGCCCTGGCGAGGGCCTCCTTGCCGCCCGCTTCCACCACGGCGCCGTGGGCGACGATCACCCGGTCGAAGTCCCAGCGCAGGACGGCCTGCATGGCCCTGCGCAGCGCGGCACGGTCGGTGGTGGCCAGGCGCTCGAGTATGGAGGGCTCCAGGCGACCGTAACCGCCGCCGACCCGCGTGACCCAGCGGGTGAGCCGGGGGGCGGTGGCATCGAAGTGGAAGGCACTGTCGGTCAGGATGAGCGTCCTGCTGGGGGTGTGGCAGAAGGCCACCTCGTGCAGCGGCGAGGGGCCGCTGGGCCCCAGGGTGTGGAGCCCGCTGAGGCTGCACAGGAGCAATCCCGGCCAGGGGGAGGGATCTTCGGCGCTGAGCAGACGATCCAGCGCCAGATGGGGGCACTTCTGCTTCAGGCCGGGCGGACCCCACACGGTCGCCCGGGGAAAGCGCTGCCGGAAGGCCTCGAGATGGAGATGGTGAAACGCGTTGGGCGCCACGACATCGGTGACGACACCGATGGCGGCCAGGTCCCGTTCGAGGGCGGGGGTCGGCTGAATCGGCGAGAGGATCACCAGCCGGTTGCCGGGCTCCAGGCGGATGACGCCCATCCGGGTGCCGATGCTCAGGCCGAAGTACGTCTGCGGCTGTTCGGCCACCCAGAGATCATCGGCGAGGCGGTGGAGCATGGGAAGGATGGGGATGACGCAGCACCCTGGCAAGGATGGCCGCCCCACCCTTGGGGAAAGCCACGCCATGGTGGTCCTCATCGGCGAGGAACACCAGCGCATGGTCCGGATGGTCCGGGATCCAGGCTTCATACTTGGCTGCCCAGATCACCAGATGGGCCTCCAGCTGCGTCAGAAACAACGCCAGTTGGCCCAGACGGCGGTGGGACGGTGGGGCTGCCCGGAAGTAGCGGTCGGAGCGCAGCCACTCCAGCAGCGATTGATTCAGGGGTCGGATCGTGTGCATGGTCATCGCTCGTATCAATCCATGCAGCTGCCGTTCCTCCCCATCCATGGCCGCGTAGGTGTCCGCAAACAACCGTTCGTATCCAGGCTCCAGGGCAGCTGTCTCCGGTAGACGACCCTTCAGCTGGGCGGCCAGCCGCTTCAGCAGTTTGCGTTGGGCTGCATAGGCCGCGTCGCCGGCGCGCAGCAGCGCGTAGAGCTCCGCCAGCCGACTCCGGCGTTCCTGTGCGGTTCTCCGCAGCTGAACCACCACTTCGATCGCCGTTCTGCCCCCATAGCCCAGGGCGGCGATGAAGCCCGCAAGCAGGGCCGGGGCAGCCCAGGATGGGTCGGCGGAGGGGGGCATCAATCCAGCCGACGCAGGATCGGGAACGGTGGGCCGGCCAGATCCAGCCTTTCCTTCTCTGTCCGGAGGTTACCTGAGGTCGTTCTGCGGATGGACACGTCCGGGGCCTTGTGATGGGACCACCGAACGCCATGACCCCGTTGGACGCTCGGCGTTCGCGGCTGAGATCACGGGTCGAAGGAGTGAACCTGCCTCACTCCCCATCGCACCCACCGATGGTCACGTCAGCCGCCTGTCGTCCCTCCTCGGCGGACCGGTCCGGCAGCATTCCTGGGACCGGTCGCCTGCCGCCCATGCCCGATGCCGCCGCCCCCGTCACCCCCAAGGCTGAGGCCCCCGCCCTGGCGATCGAGCCCCTGTTCCCCATGGCCCTGGGCCGGGTGCAGCTGGCGCCCGATCCCCTGGACACCGCCCTGCTGCTGCAGCGGGCGCTGGAGCTGCGGGAGCGGCACCCCAGCGAGGAGGGGGTGGCCTGGACCGGCGATGTGCGCGGTGCCGGGGAGCTGCACCGCGACCCCCTGTTCGCCCCCCTGATCGGCCGGCTGGCCCTCCATGCCTGGGCGTATCTGGCCGCGCTCGGGTTCGACCGCCGGCGTCTGTGCCTGCATGTGCAGCGCAGCTGGCCGGTGATCAGCGAGGCCGGCGAGCAGGTGGGGCGCCACCACCATCCCAACGCCCACCTCAGCGCCATCTACTACCTCAACGGCGACGGCAGCGGCCGCAGCGGCTGCCTGCGCCTGTTCGCCCCCCGGCAGGTGAACGAGCTGGTGCCGGGGCTGGCGGTGGGTCAGGACGGGCCGATCGGGACCGATGCCGCCCTCAACCGCCCCTGGCACGACGTGGCGCCCCGGGCCGGCCTGCTGCTGCTGTTTCCCTCCAGCGTCGACCATGCGGTGCTGCCCAACGGCGACCCCGACGACACCCGCTTCTCGCTGAGCATCGACTTCGTGCTCACGGCCCCGGCGACCGCGGCCGAGCCGGGCGAGTACCTCGCCCCCCACCCCGGCCGCTGGCTGGCGATCGGGGAGGATGGGGCCGACCCGGGAGCCTGAGCCGCCCCCCTCCGCGCCGCCCCTCCCAGACCCCTTTTCCCCGTGTCCGAGCCCACCAGCTTCCAGATCACCGCCAGCCTCGACGGCGCGACCCACGTCTTCCCCTGCCGCAGCGACCAGACGGTGCTGAGCGCCGCCGAGGCGGCCGGGGTGCCCCTCCCCAGCTCCTGCTGCTCGGGCGTCTGCACCACCTGCGCCGCCCTGCTGCACAGCGGCACCGTGCACCAGCCCGATGCGATGGGGGTGAAGGCCGAGCTGCAGGCGAAGGGCTATGCCCTGCTGTGCGTCTCCTATCCCCTCTCCGACCTCGACCTGGTGGCCGGCCAGGAGGACGCCCTCTACGAGGCCCAGTTCGGTCAGTTCCAGAAGTGAGCACCCTGGTGCCCCTGGAGCTGTGGCTGCGGCTGTCCCCCGGCCCCCTGCGGCCCCAGCTGCGGCAGGCGCTGGTACAGGAGGCCCGCCGCCTGGCCGGTGAGGGCGCCGAGCCCCTGCGCTGGGCGATCACGGCGGCCGACCCCGGCCGCGGCCTGCGGCTCGAGGGGATCGTGGTGGGCCCGGCGTCGACGCCGACCGCCGCTGCCGGCCCTTGAGCGCGGCCGCCCCGCCCCTGCCCACCCTGCTGGTGATCCCCACCGGGGTGGGCTGCGCCGTGGGCGGCTTCGCCGGCGACGGCCTGCCGGCGGCCCGGCTGCTGGCGGCGGCCAGCGGCTGCCTGATCACCCACCCCAACGTGATGAACGCCGCCTCCCTCTACTGGAGCGACCGGCGGATCCACTACGTGGAGGGCTGGAGCCTCGACCGCTTCGCCGCCGCTGAGCTGGCCCTCGCTCCGGTGCCATCGCAACGGGTGGGCGTGCTGCTGGATGCGGGCATCGAAGCGGAGCTGCTGCTGCGCCACCGCCAGGTGATCGACGCCTGCCGCGCCAGCCTGGGGCTGACGATCGGCCCGGTGCTCAGCAGCGAGGCCCCCCTGCAGGTGGGCCTCTCGATCGGACCCAGCGGCAGCAGCTGGGGCAGCCTGGGCCGGCCTGATGCCCTGCTGCGGGCCGGGGAAACCCTGCTGGCGGCCGGGGCCACGGCCATTGCCGTGGTGGCCCGCTTTCCCGACGAGCCCGGCAGCGACGCCCTGGCGGCCTACCGCCACGGCACGGGGGTCGACGCCCTGGCCGGGGCGGAGGCCGTGATCAGCCACCTGCTGGTGCGCCACCTGGGCGTGCCCTGCGCCCATGCCCCCGCCCTGGCGCCGCTGGCGGCCGATCCGGGGCTGGATCCGCGGGCGGCGGCCGAGGAGCTGGGCCACACCTTCCTGCCCTGCGTGCTGGTGGGGCTGAGTCGGGCCCCCTCGCTGCGGCCGGAGCCGGCCAGCGGCCACGGGCTGCTGCACGGCGCTGATCTCGGGGCGGTGGTGGCCCCGGCGGGGGCCCTGGGGGGGGAGGCGGTGCTGGCCTGCGCCGAGCGGGGCGTGCCCGTCATCGCTGTGGAGGGGAACCCCTGCCTGCTGCAGGTGGGTGGCGAGGCCCTGGGGCTGCCGGTGATTCCGGCCGCCGGCTACGCCGAGGCGGCCGGGATCGTACTGGCCCTGCGGGAGGGAATCGATCCGGGGTCCCTGCGGCGGCCCCTGGCCTGAAAGCCTCAGGGCTCGCCGAGGAAATCCCGCTTGCCGAGCTCCACGCCGTTGTGGCGCAGGATGTCGTAGGCGGTGGTGACGTGGAAGTAGACGTTGGGCAGGACGAAGAACAGCAGGAAGCTCTGGCCGCTGAAGTGGAGGGTCTCGCCGCGGATCGGCAGCTCGATCGCCCTGGTTTCCGTGCCGTCGATCTGATCGCTGGAGAAGGCCGCGAGGCTGGTGAGGGTCGTCTCGATGCGGCCGATCAGGTCGGCGAAGCTGGATTCGTCGTCGGCCATCGCGGTGCTCTCCACCCCGGCCAGGCGGGCCAGGCCGCGGCGGGCGATGTCGGTGGCGATCTGCACCTGGCGCACCAGGGGGAACATGTCGGGGTAGAGGCGGGCCTGAAGCAGCACGGCCTGATCGATGCCTCGGGCTTCGGCGTGGGCGGCCGCCTTGGCCAGGATGCCGCTGAGGTTGGTCAGGCTGCGGGCCAGGGGCGGAACGGCCGCCTCGAACATCGAGAGGGTCATGGCTGGGGCGCGGGGCCGGGGGCAGGCGAAGCGGACTGTAGGCCGGTCGATGGGGTGGCCCGGCCGCGGCGATGAGCAGAAACACTCAGCCGGTTTCCCCCCTAAGGCGGACCGATTGCGAGTTAAGCTCTCTGCGATCGCTGCTCCGGGCGGCGCGTCGTCAAGTCGTTCTTCACACATTCACATGGCTGCCATCGAAAAGGTCCCCAGCGTCGTCTTCAAGACCCGTGTGCGCGATGAGTCCGTGCCCGGTCCCAACCCCTTCCGCTGGCAGGACCTCACCACCGACGACATCTTCAAGGGCAAGAAGGTGGTGGTGTTCTCCCTCCCCGGTGCCTTCACCCCCACCTGCTCCTCCAACCACCTGCCCCGTTACGAGGCCCTGTACGAGGAGTTCAAGGGCCTTGGCGTTGACAGCATCGTCTGCATCTCGGTCAACGACGCCTTCGTGATGTTCCAGTGGGGCAAGCAGGTGGGCGCCGACAAGGTGTTCCTGCTGCCCGACGGCAACGGTGAGTTCAGCCGCAAGATGGGCATGCTGGTCGAGAAGGACAACCTCGGCTTCGGTGCCCGCTCCTGGCGCTACTCGATGCTTGTCAACGACGGCACCATCGAGAAGATGTTCGTGGAGCCCGGCCTCGAGGACAACTGCCCCACCGACCCCTTCGAGTGCTCGGACGCCGACACCATGCTGGCCTACCTGAAGGGCACCGCCCCCGCCGGCGTCTCCGCCCCCAGCCGCGAGTTCGTCGGCTGAGGCCTGGCCTCCGGCCGCCCTGTGCCCCCGCTCCTGGTCAGGAGCGGGGGCTTTTGCTGGTGTCGCCGGGGCGACCCCAAGGCTGGTGAGATTTGGCTAAAAAAACCGTGGTGATCACCCAGCCAGAGCGCCATGGCAGGTCTACCCCACCCCACCCCTGGTGATGACACCCTGGATGGCGCGGTTGGTATCGGTGATGTCATCCGCGCCGGGGGGGGCAACGATCTGGTCCGCGGCAATGGGGCCGGGGCCGGGGAGGCCGACGAGCTGTTCGGCGAGGACGGGGACGACACGCTGATCACCAGCCTGAGCGGCTTCGGTTTCCTCGACGGTGGACCAGGCAACGACCTCATCATTGCCGGTGCCCCCGGCATCGACACCGGCGTCGGCGGCGCCGGCAACGACACGCTGATCGGTGATGCCAACAGCGACTACCTGACCGGCGACGATTTCGACCTGTTCGGCGCGCCGGGCTCGACGGTCGCCGGCAATGACCGCATCGACGGCGGTGGCGGCAACGACATCCTCAGCGGCGGGCCCGGCGACGATGCGATCGACGGCGGCGATGGCCAGGACCAGATCTTCGGCGGTGCGGAGAACGACATCCTCTCGCCGGGCAGGCCGGATCCATCGCCCACCCTGTTCGACAGCCTGCAGGGCGGCGATGGGGAGGACACACTCGCCCTGCCGGGCCGGCCAGAGGACTACAGCTTCTCCACGCCGGGCGGCCCTGTTGATGTCGTCCAATCGAACCCGGGGGTGATCCCGGCCGGCGAGGTCCGCGCGACGCTGACCGAGTTCGAGGCCGTCGCCTTCGGGGTGAGCGCCCTCGACCTCGCGGGCGGCGCGGTGCCGCTCACGACTGTCGCCTTCGCGGATCTGCTGGACGGCTCCACCAACAACCAGAACGGCGGACGGCCGCACTGGTCGATCAGCGACAGCATCTCGGCCCTGTTCGCCAGCAACCTGGTGCTGATCGACATCGGCACGCTGCTCGCCAACGATTTCGACCCGGATGGCGGCACCCTGACGCTGGTGGACCTCATCCCGACCGCCCCGGCCGGCGGGCCGGGCATGACCTTCCGCGTGCTGCTCGACGCAGCCGCCATCAGCGCCGCGGGCTACAACCCTGGGCTCTATCCGGAGGGGCTGCTGGAAGTCACGCTCACCCAGCCGCTCACGGCGCCGGTCAGCTTCACCTACCGCACCCTGGCCGAGGAGAATCTCGGCGCCGCCGATCTTGGCAGCATCGCCACCGTCACCATCAACCCGGTGAGCGCGCAGGACGACGTTGTTCGCGGCAGCTGGGGCGGGGAGACCTTCATCCCCTATGCCGTGCTGCTGGCCAATGACGGGCCGAGCGCGGTGTTCAATGGCTTCTCCAACGAATTCATCGGCAGCGGCGGCAGCATCGTCGATGATCCGGGCCGCGGCGGCATCGTGGTCACCTGGCCGTTCCCCTTCGGCACCGTCGCCGACTTTGAATACACCCTGGCCGGGGTGCCTGGCACCGCCTCAGTCACCATCAACATCGACAACGGCCCGCCCGTCGCCGTGCCGCTCGCGCGCGTGGTGACGCCCGGCAGCCATTTCACCATCAGCTTCGACGAGATCGTCGGGCATTTCGGCCATTTCGACCCGAACCTCGACGGGCTCGCGATGGGCAGCATCCTGGGGGCGACGGGCGCGGGTGCCACCTTCACCGTCACCGCCACCGGCGTGGACCTCACCTTCGCCCCCGGCTACAGCGGCGGCTTCGCGCTGAACTTCACGCTGCGCGACACCTCGCTCGGCGCCGAGAGCCCGGCCAGCACCATCAGCTTCCTCACCCCCGCCCCGCCCGCGCCCGTCGCGGTGGCCGACACGCTGGAATGGGGCATCGGCGACGGCCGGTCGATCTTCGACGGCAGCGTGCCCGGCTACGGCATCGTCTGGTCCCGCGAGCTGCTCGCCAACGACAGCGTCATGCCCGGCACGGTGCGGCTGTGGAACGTGCCCTTCGACCTCACGCCGGATGACGGCTTCGGGCCGCCGGACGCCGACAGCCAGCTGCTCCGCGTGCTGGAACGCCCCATCCCCGGCGTGCTGGGCGTGACCGACCCGGCCGACAACGGCTTCGGCTTCGAATTCGTCGCGGGCTTCACCAACCGCAGCGACACCTTCGTCTACACCATCATCGACCCGCTCGGCCGCCAGGCGCAGGGCCAGGTCACCTTCAACGTCGGCACGCCGCAGCCCGCGCTCACCGACAACGTCATCACGGTGGCCGCCGGGGCCACCAGTGTCACCGTCACCGCCGCCCAGATCCTCGGCAACGACACCTTCTTCGGCAATGCCCGCCGCCCCGGCGAAGGTGCCATCGCCGGGGTCGACGGCAACGCCCTCGTCACCACCACCAGCAGCGGCGTGGACATCGGCGGTGGCCGCACCGGCATCGAGAGCTTCACCTTCACCCTCGAGCCCGGCCGCGCGCTCGACACCTACCAGTTCAACATCCTCACCTTCGACACCGCGGCCGACGGCGGCAGCGCCAACGGCGTGCAGCGCGTGACCCTCACCGCGGCGGCGGCGACGCCGACCTACAGCCTGCGCAGCGCCGCCACCACCGTCACGGAAGGCACCGGCACCGAGATCGGTTTCTCCTACAGGATCGAGCGCACCGGCCCGCTCGATGCCGCGCAGGTGCGCGTCCTCACGGGCCCCGCGCCCAGCGGCACCTCGGCCGACGCGGCCGACCTGGACGGCGGCTTCGGCACCGGCTTCCTGGTGAACTTCGCCGCGGGCGAATCCTCCGTCGAGGTCCTGCGCCGCATCACCCCCGACGCGATCGACGAACCGAACGAGGACTTCGTCGTCACGCTCGACAGCATCGTCACCGGCCCGCCCGGCGCGGTGATCGACAGCGCCGCGAACAGCCTCCGCGTCACCATCCTCGACGACGACGCCCCGCCGCCGCCCACCGCCGCCCTCGACGCCGCCAACGTGGGCACGGTGAACGAGGGCAACAACGCGCTCGCCACCAGCAACACGCCGCTCGAATTCGTCATCCGCCGCACCGGCGACCTCTCCCAGGCCGGCACCGTCACCTTCGTCCTCGATGCCGCGCCAGGCAGCGCGCTCACCGCCGCCGACATCGGCTTCGTCGCGGCCGGCGGGGACGGGCTCGGCGGGGGCTTCGGGCCCTTCACCGCCACCTTCGCCGCAGGCCAGGACACCGAGATCATCTTCGTCTACGCCGCCGGCGACACCCTGCCCGAAGCCGACGAGGCGGTGCGCCTGACGCTCACCGGCGGCACGGGCGTCACGCTCTCCACCACCGGCCCGCTTGCCGCCGCCGGCACCTTCGCCAACGACGACACGCCACCGGCGCTGCCGACCGTCTCGCTCGACACCGCCGACGCCGGCACGGTGAACGAGGGCGACAACCCCACCGCTTCGTTCAACCCGGCGCTGGAGTTCGTCATCCGCCGCAGCGGCGACCTCTCCCAGGCGGCCACCGTCACCTTCGTGCTCGATGCCGCGCCGGGCAGTTCGCTCACCGCCGCCGACATCGGCCTCGTCGTGGACGGCGGCAACGGCATCAGCGGCGGCTTCGGCCCCTTCGTCGCGACCTTCGCGGCGAACGAGGCGACCCGCACCATCTCCGTCTTCACCACCGGCGACACCCTGCCCGAGGCCGACGAGGCGGTGCGCCTGACGCTGACCGGCGGCACGGGCGTCACGCTCTCCACCACCGGCCCGCTCTCCGCCACCGGCACCTTCGCCAATGACGACGTCCCGCCCACCGTCTCCGTCGCCCGCGTCGGCACCGCGACGGCGGTGGCCGAAGGCGACCCGACCCCCGGCAGCGAGGAGGGCGGCGCCTTCGCCTTCACCGTCAGCCGCACCGGCCAGACGGACAAGTTCGCCACCTCAATCATCTTCAGCCTGCTCTCGCCCGATGGCAGCCTCGGCGCCGACGACCTGCTGCGCGTCACCGATGCCGGCAACACCGTCACGCCCGATGCCAGCGGCCTGTTCACCCTCACCTTCGCCGCCGGCGAGACGAGCCGCACCCTCACCATCACCGCCCGGGCCGACACGGCGATCGAGACCGATGCCCGCTTCATCCTCGCGGTCGAGAATGTCAGCGACGGCACCCTGACCGGCCCGTCCAGCTTCGAGGGCAGCTTCGCCAACGACGACGTGCCGCCGACCATTTCGGTCGAGCGCCTCGGCGCGATCGCGGTGGCGGAAGGCAACCCCTCCCCGGGCCCCGGCGGCGAGGCCGGCGCCGACTTCGCCTTCGCCTTCACGCGCACCGGCCAGGCGGACAAGTTCGCCTCGACCGTCAATTTCCGCATCGCGGCGCAGACCGCCGGCTTCACCGCGGACGACATCCTGCGCGTCACCCTCGGCGGCACGACGCTGCTGCCCGATGCGGGCGGGGTCCATACCCTCGCCTTCGCCGCCGGCGACACCGCGGCGACCATCGTTGTCACCGCCCGCGCCGATGCGGTGTCCGAGGCCGACGACAGCTTCCAGCTCACCGTTGAGGACCCGACCGGCGCCAGCCTCGAGGGTGCGACCGGCTTCCTCGCCACCATCCTCGATGACGACACCGCGCCCATCGGCGGCGCCAACCGACCTCCCACCGACATCACCCTCACGAATGCGGTGGTGCTGGAGAACCTGCCCGCCGCCACGCGCGTGGGCCAGCTGTCGGCCACGGACCCGGATGGGAACGACACGTTCGTGTTCTCCTTCGCGCCGAACGGCAATCCGGATGGGCTGTTCCGCCTTGATGGGAACCAACTGCTCACCACCGCTGCGCTGGACTTCGAGGCGGGCGCCACCCGCAGCGTGACGCTGCAGGTGACCGACAGCGCCGGCAACCGCTACACCAAGGCCTTCACCATCACGGTGACCGACCTGGCCGAGGGTGCGGCCGTGCAGGCGGGTGTGATCAACGGCCCCGGTTTCGCGA
>NZ_ASAC01000021.1:0-2522 GCF_009834675.1 Cyanobium sp. Copco_Reservoir_LC18 | reverse complement strand
CCAACGGCACCTACAAGGGCGGCCAGGCCATGACCCGCTATGAAGCGGCGGCCCTGCTGAACGCCTGCCTCGACCGGATCACCGAGGTGACCGACGAGCTGAAGCGCCTGATGGCCGAGTTCGAGAAGGAACTCGCCGTGCTGCGCGGCCGGGTGGATGGCCTGGAGGCCAAGGTGGGCGAGCTGGAGGCCACCCAGTTCTCCACCACCACCAAGCTGACCGGTAAGGCCACCTTCATCATGGGGGCCAACAGCTACGGCGGTAACGCCCAGATCGTTCCGGTGCCTGGGGTCTTCCTGCCGGCCGTTCCCAACGATCCGGCCTCCGTCCTGCTGCCCGCCAGCCTGGTCGGGGCCGGCGCCGTGATTCCTTCCTTCGTGCCCGGTGCCTTCGGGGCGAACCCCGCCGGCTTCGGCTACGTGCCCAACACCTGGGCGAACCAGGCCCGCCAGACCCAGGGCGCCACGGCGTTCAACTACGACATCCAGCTCAACTTCGACACCAGCTTCACCGGCAAGGACCTGCTCCGCACCCGCCTGCGGGCCGGTAACTTCGCCCAGTCGCCCTTCGGGCAGCCGGTCGTCGGCCTGAACGCCACCGAAGCCGGCTTCGAAGAGTTCTGCGGCATCGGCGTCGACTGCGGTGACGTGGTCGCCATCAACCGCCTCTTCTACCAGTTCCCCCTCGGCAGCAACTTCACCGCCACCATCGGTGGCCGCGTCCGTCAGGACGACATGCTGGCCGTGTGGCCGTCCGCCTACCCGGCTGACACCGTCCTCGACATCTTCACCTACGCCGGTGCTCCCCATGGGGGCCAACAGCTACGGCGGTAACGCCCAGGTGAGCCCCGCCGCTTCCCTGCTCACCGGCGTGCCCGCCTTCGTGACCGGTCCCTTCGGTCCCCTCGGCCCGGTCGTCCCCAACACCTGGCAGAACCAGGCCCGTCAGACCCAGGGCGCCACGGCGTTCAACTACGACATCCAGCTCAACTTCGACACCAGCTTCACCGGCAAGGACCTGCTCCGCACCCGTCTGCGGGCCGGTAACTTCGCCCAGTCGCCCTTCGGCGGCCCCACCGTCGGCCTGAACGCCACGGAAGCCGGCTTCGAAGAATTCTGCGGCCTGGGCGTCGACTGCGGTGACGTGGTCGCCATCAACCGCCTCTTCTACCAGTTCCCCCTCGGCAGCAACTTCACCGCCACCATCGGTGGTCGCGTCCGTCAGGACGACATGCTGGCCGTGTGGCCGTCCGCCTACCCGGCTGACACCGTCCTCGACATCTTCACCTACGCCGGTGCTCCCGGCACCTACAGCCTGAACCTGGGCGCTGGTGGTGGTCTGTGGTGGAAGAGCGGCGGCTTCAGCATCAGCGCCAACTACGTCTCCGCCAACGGTGACGTGGGCAACCCGATCGCCGGCACCCCCAACTGCGGCGGCATCGGCAACGCCTGCTCCGCCCAGACCGGTACCGGCCAGATCGCCTACACCGGCTCCAACTGGGGTATCGCGGCGGCCTACACCTACTCCTCGGGTGGTGCCGGCCTCTACACCGGCAACGGCACGCCGCTGGCCACCATCTTCCAGACCAACGCCGCCGCCACCAACTCGGTGGGCATCAGCGCCTACTGGCAGCCCACCAACTCCGGCTGGATCCCCTCGATCAGCGCCGGCTGGGGCATCAACCGCAGCAACTACAACGGCACCACCAACCTCAACGGCGCCGCGAACCTCGTCTCCACCACCGGCATCACCAACGCCACCAGCCAGTCCTGGTACGTCGGTCTGCAGTGGGATGACGTGTTCATCAAGGGCAACTCCTTCGGCATGGCCGTGGGTCAGCCCACCTTCCTGACCTCCGTCAGCGCCGGCCCCGCCGTCTTCGGTGGTCCCGCCGCCGCCACCGCCATCGTCGATGGCAACTACGCCTGGGAGTGGTGGTACAAGTTCCAGGTCACCGACAACATCAGCGTGACCCCGGCGCTCTACTACCTGAGCGCTCCCCTGGGCCAGGTCTCCAAGAACGTTGGCGCGATCGGAACCACCGGTACCGATTTCAACAACTTCGGCGGCTTCATCAAGACCACCTTCAAGTTCTGATCCTTCGGGATTCACTTCTCTCACAACGTCCTCAAACTCGCCCGGCTGCATTGCAGTCGGGCTTTTTTGTGTGTTGTTGAACCTGCTGACTTGGGCACTTGATCGATCGTTGTCTGAGCCTGACTTGCTGCTTGCAGGGCAAGAAACTGGACCTATACTTCGCCGTGTTCCGGCATGGAACAGCACTCCTTATTGTGTGAGGAATCCATGAAGCCCTTCCAGCAGCTGCTGGTTGCTCCTGCCGCTCTCGGCCTGCTCGCCCCCGTGGCGGTGCAGGCGGCCGAGCTCAACATCGACGGCGTCAACAAGTACGCCTCCGAGGAGCAGGTCACCAGCATCAACCAGTTCTCCGACGTCAAGCCCACCGACTGGGCCTACCAGGCGCTCTCGAACCTGATCGAGCGCTACGGCTGCGTCGCCGGCTA